>NZ_SDLG01000049.1:0-1373 GCF_013096965.1 Anoxybacillus sp. CHMUD | reverse complement strand
ATCGACCGCACATTGGCAGAACAGCGGGACAAGAAACGATATGCGCTCAAAGATAAGCGGACGATCCGACTCCAAACGCTATTTGGAGAGGTGGAAGTGAAGCGAAACTACTACTTTGACCGTGAAAAAAAGGTGTATACGTCTTTACTCGATGTCTTTCTTCAGTTCGATGGGGCGCATGGAGTGAGTCCGCTATTAGAGGAGACAGCGATTCATCTCGCCGTGACGGGTTCTTCGTATCGACAGGCTGCGCAGTCGCTTGAAAAGCTGGTGGGGTATGCATGTATGAGTCACGAAACGATTCGCCAGTCCATCATCGAGGCAGAGGTGGAAGGGCACCGTGCGATGGAGAAAAAAGGGCGCGTGTTTTTTATCGAAGCAGACGGGTTGTACGTGAAACGTCAACGAAGCCGCATCAAAGGAAAAGAAGAAAAGATCATCACGATTCACCAAGGATGGGAGAAAAACGGGAAACGCGTATCCTTAGTGAATCGACGGTATATGGTTCATCAAACGAATGAACCGATTTGGGAAGCTGTAGAGAATTTTCTGATGAAGGAATACAGCTATGATCCGTTTGAGGATTGGGTGGTCATCAATGGAGATGGAGCCCCATGGATTACAGCGTGTCGAGAATATTTCGGGGACAGGGGGTACTTTCAGCTTGATCGGTTCCATGTGGCAAGAGAGATTCGTCAATTGTTCCGAGGTCATGCGAGATATCGGGTGATTCGAAAGAAGTTAGCATCATGGGATGAAGAAGGTGTGTTACGAGAACTCACAAGTGCCATCGGTACGTTAGAACATGAGGAGAAGGAAAAGCAACTCGAGGCGCTTGTTCGTCGAATCGAGGAGATACCAGGATGTTTACGTGACTATCGCGTATGGTTGAAGGAAAAAGGGATTGACACGACAAACATGAGGGCGATGGGGAGTGCGGAAGGAACGATGCATGTGTTTGCGAAACGAAGTAAAAACGGTCGAAGTTGGAGGGATGCAGGGATTGAAGCGATGTTGCGAGCGATCGTCGCGATAAAAGATACGTTACTCATTCGGACACGCGATGGAGTGATGTATGGCGTGGAAGAACGAGAAGAAACGAAACGAGAAACGATCGTGAAAAAGGCACTGAAGCGCGTGCAAACGCAAATGACAGAAGTGGTACGAGATAACATCCCATACCTTCGCCAATCTTCAGGGACACCGATTTACGAGGCATTGCAAGCATTGAAAGGTTTTTAAAACGAGAGAAAACGCACATACCTACAGGATGAGAGTAAGTAAAAGCGCTTACATATAACGATTTTATAAAACCATATATAACCAAAAAAATCGGTCGAGAAAAAAATCTCCCACAAAGTCTTGACTCAAAC
>NZ_SDLG01000048.1:0-1389 GCF_013096965.1 Anoxybacillus sp. CHMUD | reverse complement strand
CGGGGAGGAATTGCACCTTACGCAAGTTCCGCCACCCCCTTTCCATAAGCATATCCGTCAAATCGCTGAATGACTTGGACATATCTATAATTTATTCCTTGTGCGATACGCTTTCCGTCCTTGCCTTTAATATCGAAACTTCCAGTCTTTCTACATGCGACTTCGCCAAACCAAACGCCTTGATATTTCCCTCTTGGGACAACAGCCTTAACCATGTCCCCTGTTTGAAAACCAAAGAAGAATTTTTGTCTTGCAAGATAACCTCTTGGGAAGCCATATCTATCTAGGTTTGTACGAGAGCGACTACCACGCCCTTTTGCCTTGATAAATAACACTTCTTTTGTTTTGAAATATAAGTGATTTGTTGTGCTTTCACCTACACAACAAGCGTCAAAATAATGTGTTTTCGGCAAGTCTAAACGAATACGATTCATTTTTGTTCGTGCACCTGTTCCACACTCGACATCTAATCCTGTCTGCTTTAACACTTCATACGCTTTCCATCTTGTCGAGTTGATAGCACTTGCATCCTTTAATGATTCTTTGACTTGCTTTTGAATGTGCGGATACCCGAATTCTTCTGCTGTCTTACTTCCTTTGCGCTGATTACAGTCATGACAGGCAAGACATAGGTTATCCACTCGGTCTGTTCCACCTCTCGATTTTGGAATGATATGCTCCACTTCAAGTGGAACATTTTCTTTTCCGCAATAACAACACTTCCGCCCAAACTTTTCAAGCAAATACTCCCGTACTTCATATCCTTGTAGCGTGCCTTGTTGATACTCTACACCATTGATTTCAGGATTTCGCATGAGTTGCGTGTCGAATTTGGCATTTTCGTATGATATATACCCAATGGGGCATAACTTCTTTAGGCGGTTAACCCATGTTTGGATATTTTGCACACGACTCTCTAGTGATGACGGCAACCACCCCTCCTTTCGCTTGCGGTTCAGAAAGCGTGGTTTTCTGTATCTTGTTTTTCGATTTCGTCTTGCTCGACGAAAAGCACGCCTTTTATCTATTCTTTCCTTGATGTCTGTGCGATGGTCAAGTTGCCCTAACCATACCACTTCTTGTCCTCGCAAAATCGCTAATCCTGTATGCCTGCTTCCATAGTCGATTTTTAGCCGATATGTTGCTTTAATTTCTGATTCGTCTACTGATTTTTTCAAGATGATGGTAAATGGAAATCGCCCGTAAATCGCCGCCTTCCCTTGTTTCAACAGCTTTCTTGCAACTGCTTCGTGACAAGGAGCAAGCGGACGTTTGTTTGTGTCTAACACAAAAACCATAGGGTTCTCCCCTTTCCTCTGCATAAAGCAGGTCATATTCTCCTCGACCATGTTATAGATGCTTGTTATGTGCAAGACACTAGCGCTACCC
>NZ_SDLG01000047.1:0-1432 GCF_013096965.1 Anoxybacillus sp. CHMUD | reverse complement strand
GGTACCGTCAAGAATTTTGTGTAATGTAAATGGGGTAGGGTTTCTCTGAAATGGATTTGAATTGATAGGGGACTGATTTTCTCCACACAAGAGACTGAATATTCAGTCTCTTGTGTGGGAAGGGAGAATCCCCTTATCTCATTTATTTACATTATTTGGTTAATGATAACGTTCTTCAAACATTCGCTCGAGGGCTTCCTGTGCTTCGGCAAATCCTCTTAACTTTCGCCCTGCCCATTTCTCATTAAAATCTTGAATGGTCAAATACACGACTTTTTCCGCGGCTTCTAAACTGCTCAAACTGTTCATCGGTTTTAGACGTTTCCGAATTTCCTTGATCGTTCGTTCGATGGCATTGGTCGTGTAAATCACACTTCGAATACTGCTTGGATAATCCATAAATGTAAGGAGGACATCCAACTCATTGGCCCAAGATTGGACTTCTCTCGGGTACTTGCTGGACCATTTCGACTCAAACTGTTGAAACATCTGTAACGCTATCTCCTTATTCGGTGCGCGATAAATCAGTTTGAGATCCTCTGCCACTTCGAATTGATCTTTTTTCCGAACACGATTTAAGGTATTACGTACTTTGTGAACGACACAACGCTGCACATCGGCTTTCGGATAAACCGCCTTAAAGGCTTCCTCCAACCCCGGTAGTCCATCGAATACGCCCAGAAGCACTTCCTTGACGCCTCTTTGATAGAGGTGTTGAAGAATTTCCTGCCATACATAGGCGCTTTCTTGTCCTCCCACAAAGAAATCAAGAATTTCGCGATATCCTTCTTCGTTCACCCCTAACACCACATAAATGACTTCTTTCTCCACGGTTTCGCGACGAAGTTTTACGTATAAACCATCCAAATATAAAACCGAATAACGCTGATGTAGAGGACGATTGTGCCATTTCTCGATGTCTTCCTTCACTACATCGGTAATACGACTGATTGTCGTTGGAGAATAGGCATTTCCTAAAATTCGTTCGATAAACTTGCCAATTTCCCTCGTACTCATGCCACTTTGATACATTTTGATGACGGCTTCCTCGAGCCAACCAGTATGACGTTGGTAAGGGGCAAACAGCTGCGTTTGAAATTCCCCATTTCGATCTCTTGGGACCAAAAGGCCTTCAATTCGGCCATATTGCGTATCTAGATTTCGTTGATAGTAGCCGTTTCTCATATTGGATGTGTCCGCCTGTTCGATTTCGAGGAAATGTTTGATTTCTTCCCGCATAATCAGCTCTAATTTTTCCTTCACAAACTGACGAATGACACTTTCCAGTTGATTTGCCCAGTCTACATTCGGTATACTTTTAGACATAGGTAGGGTACTCCTTTCTCTAAGATTTTTGGTTCAAATCAGAGAATACCCTACCTTTTTTCTTTTTGCCTAGCAAAATGCTTTACACAAAATTTTATACATCATC
>NZ_SDLG01000046.1:0-1519 GCF_013096965.1 Anoxybacillus sp. CHMUD | reverse complement strand
ATTCGGTATACTTTTAGACATAGGTAGGGTACTCCTTTCTCTAAGATTTTTGGTTCAAATCAGAGAATACCCTACCTTTTTTCTTTTTGCCTAGCAAAATGCTTTACACAAAATTTTATACATCATCTAATGCTCGGGCAGCTTCTTTATTTTTTGTTTCAATGACTTGTTTATATAACTCGGATTTACTTTTTTGCTGGTCTTGTTCGTTTGTTGTTAATCGTTCAATTTCTTTCACTAATCGTTCTTCCGGCGACAAAGAAGCGAGGTACTGTTCTTCTTTTTGTTGCTGTTGTTTTTGCATCTCGCTTTCGATTTGCTCTTTCGCTTGCTTCATAAGCGGAAGAAACTCTTGTTCTGTCACGTCGCGTACGTTACGAAAATAGCCATATCCTGACGATGTTTTTGAACCAATCCCTAATTCCTCAAGTGCTCGCATCGTCCACTCCGTTGCTTTTTTTAATAGCTTCTCTGCCTGTTGATGCTCACGATGTAAACAAGATAAATAAATATCGACGTCCGTCACTTTCACTGTAAAAAACGAAACAGGTGTCGGAGATTGATCATCTGTCGGCATACCTTTTGTTTCATAGTACTTCTTCATATGCACCGTCATTACTTCTGGAACGAGTTGCAACCCATTCACTAAGTAAACGTCGTAAAACTGCACGCAACCTCGTCGTTGCTGTGTACCGAAAATCGCTGTTGCTTCATTAGACTGTTCGATTGCGGCTTCTTTTCCTTCCCCGTACGCTTCGATCCACCATTGCCGCACGACACCTTTTAAACTTGACGCTGGAATGTATGGAATCCCGTACATTGGATGAATCGTTAGCGACGTTTCGCGAACGTGACCGGCACCGAGCCCGTGAACCATTTTTCCGACAGGCGTAGCTTTGAGCTTCCGAACAGATGCGATATGCGCAAAAGAAACAAACGAACGCTCACGATGAAGAAGTGCTTGTTTCGCCACTTGTTGAACGTCTGGATGAATGGATACGACAGGAAGACGTTTCGCTACTTTATAGCAACCTTTTTTCTCATCAAACTCATGAGATAGCCCATAATGTAAACAATAAGCTAAATGAGTTAGTTGCTGATCGTTTGCAGCGCGAAAAATCGCATGCGTATCTTTTGGAAGAAAATATTTTTCTTCTCGTACTTGTTGTTTTGCGGTGTGACGCTTGTTCATAAGTTCACTCTCCTTGCTTTGCCATGCCGTCTGCAAACTTGCGCATCCAGTTTAACAACGCTAATGCTTCCATCGTCCATGCGCGATATTCAGCACTTGATAAACTAATCACTACCTCGACAAACTCTTTATCTTTGAATTTGTCTTTATACTTTTCTTTTAACCAATCTCGCAATGTGCTATAAATAGCATCATATTCTGTAACTATTCACTCCGATAGTAGTATGTAAAGAAGCGCAACACAAATAGGGCATCCCCGTAATAGAAAATGCCCTAAGTGGTAGAAAGAACGCGATCAAGCGTGTCACCCGTCAACAGAAGACATAA
>NZ_SDLG01000045.1:0-1775 GCF_013096965.1 Anoxybacillus sp. CHMUD | reverse complement strand
CTCCCTCTATAAATGTTGATATATCAACGGTTGTAGCCGTTTCAGGGGTGTCAAAAAAATATTTTTCGACAAAGTTTCTAACATTATTTCTTAAATATGTGTATATCTTACATTGACGGGGTACGCTTCGCGGCCACTACTGGTTAAATTTGGTTGTAGTGGGGGAAGCGTATGGGATGCACCGTGGATCTCTGCATCGCTGATGATGACGAACCCTCCCATGTCTCTTGGCATCCTTGTGCCTACATTCCTTCGTTCGGTCTAGTCATCAGGCAGAGGCCGGCTAAGCTCCTTTAGGGACTCAAGGTCGAATGGATGATATCGCGCCAGCTTCTCCGTGTCATCCTTGTTGTCTAGGGAATCGAGACTATAGGCATCAAGCAGCCGTTTCGAGGCCAAAGATGTCCTGCATCATTCGCTTCGCATCGAACGCTTGGTGCTTCGTACATACAGCGTGCAATACCTTCAATAATTTTCCGCATAACACCACAATCGATTGCTTCTTCCGCAACGGATTATCAGGACGTGTCGTGTAATAGTCGTGCAGCTGCCGAAACGCTTCGTTGTGGCGGATCATCGGCATCATCACGCGGAATAGGAGGGCGCGCAACCGCCTTCTTCCACGCTTCGAGATCCGTTTTTGCCCTTTGTGTTGGCCGGAGGAATGTTCCCGCAGCGTCAGGCCCGCTAATTTGATGAGTTGCCGCGGATCCTGATAATGGGAGAAACTCCCGATCTCTGATAACAGTTCCACGATGGTCGCATCGCCTAAGCCCGGAACGGTCTTCAACCATTCGTACTCGACCGATGTCTGTACGAGTTCGATCAGCTGCTCTGTCAGTGCCTCGATTTCTTCTTCCAGTTGGCGGTACCGGCGGACAAGCGTGGCAATTTCGATACGGGCCATCTGTTGTCCTTCCGTTACGCCAATGGAATGTTGGGCCAATTCCATCAACTTCTTCGCTTTCGGTTTTTGTGGCGATTGTAATCCCTCACTTTGCCGGTAAAGGGCCAGCACCTCTTCTAGCTCTTTTCCTGCCAGATCACTCGGAAATGGCGTATATTCCAGCACCGCGAGCGCCATTTTCCCAAATGACGGGAAGACTTGGGAAAACTCCGGAAAATATCGATCAAGCCAGCGAATCATTTGATTTCGAATCGCTCCCTGTTCTTCCACCAATTTGGAGCGAAATGTCGCTCCAACGCGCAGTTCGGCCTCCATCCCTTTCAGAATGCGCGGATAGCTGAATCGGCCGTCTTTCACTAACCGGGCAATGACGAGCGCGTCTTTCGCATCATGCTTGGTCGGAAGATTGTCGTCCAGCTCTTTGGATCGCTTCACGTGCATCGGGTTTGTCATGACGAGAGGAATGCCCTTCTCGTCAAGAAAGTAAGCGAGATTGAGCCAATAATGTCCCGTTGGCTCGATGCCAACGATCACTTCCGTTTTTTCAAATTCCTCCATCGCTTTCACGATGCACTGGTACAACCATTCCAACCCTTCTCTGGATTGCGGAACGGGAAACGATTTTTTCAGCACCCTCCCTCGCTCATCCACAAAGCAGGCGTAATGCTTCTTTTTCGCGATATCCATGCCAACAACCAGCGTTTGATCGGTGACTTGATTAATCTTCTTGTTTGAGATAGAATTCATGTATAGTCCTCCTTGGTATCCAAATTAGGGGTCAATTCATCCGATTGACACCCCCGAATCATACCAAGAGGGCTTTTTTTATTCAAGTCCCCGAAAAAACTTCTAACAGGAATGCTCCTTT
>NZ_SDLG01000044.1:0-2105 GCF_013096965.1 Anoxybacillus sp. CHMUD | reverse complement strand
TGTCAAGGCCGATTATTTTTTCCCCAAAATCGCCGGTTTAAAATTCCCCAGAAGGACCTCATTGATCCTTCTGTTTTTCTTGTTGGAGCCTTTTTTCCCGCAATCGATAGCTTTCCCCCTTTAGGTTGAAAATGATGGAATGATGCAGTAATCGATCTAACATCGCTGTCGCCAAAACCGAGTCTCCCACGATTTCTCCCCATTCCCCAAAGCTTTTGTTGGAGGTGAGGATAATCGGGGCATGTTCGTACCGACGGGCGATGACCTGAAATAAGTAATGAGCGCTGTTCGGGTCCAGTTTTAGATACCCCATTTCATCAATAATGAGAACGGTTGGCTTCACAAAGACACGAAGCTTTTTCTCCAACTTTCCTTCCTGGTCGGCTTTTCTTAACTGAGTGACCAAATCATGGGCGGTAATAAAATACGTTTTATACCCTCTTGCGATCGCCTCCATTCCAATCGAAATAGCCAGATGCGTCTTTCCAATCCCCGGCGGACCGAGAAAAAGAATATTCTCCTTTCGATCAATAAACGATAAGGTAAGCAGCTCTCGAATCCGACGCTCATCCACGGAAGGAAGTGCGTTAAAATCAAACGTATCGATCGTCTTGCGATACGGCAGTTTGGACAGCTTGATGAGCGTTTGGATCGATCGTTCCTGTTTTTCGACGATTTCTGCCTCTAATAAGCGGAATAAAAACTCTGAATATGATATATTATGAGTAGAGGCGTATTCTGCCATGGCGGACCATCGCTCCGCCATGACAGGCAAATGGAGTTGGTGGCAATACTCGTGTATTCGTTCTTTCATGAGCTTTCCCCTCGCAGGAATGCGTCATAAACGGACAATGGACGAGTATCCACTTCCACCGAAATAGGCGAAATGGTGGCGGCCATTTCCGTTTGTTTCTTTTTTATTTTTTCGGCGAATGAAATCACTTTTTTCTGTTGGTCCACGTGAGAAATCTCCTCCCCTCGAAAGTACAATCGAATATCTCCATTTAATCGCTCCTTCACCAGAATTTCTTTGCCCGCATACTCCGCCGATAAGAGCCATTGTTCCCCTTTGTAGGAGAAACTGCCATCCCAATGCACCTTCCGATAGGAAAGATAGCTCGTATCGTAATCGTTCAACGGGAGAGGTTTCAGCTGTTCCTCTGCCCAACGCTCTTGCGGAGGAATGCCGGTAGTGGCGTTTGGCTTCCGATTCGCCACTTGATCGAGCCAACGATGTAAAAGGAAATTTAATTCTTCGATGCTTTCAAACGATGTTCCTACATAGAAGTGATCCATAATATACTGAATGGCTCGTTCGACTTTTCCCTTTGTCTGGGCCCGGTAAGGCCGGCATACTTTTGGAATAAATCCGTAGTAACTCGCAAATTCGGAAAATCGTTGATTCCATTTCACCACTCCTTGTTCTCGCCCGTCTGTAACGGTCTTCATATTGTCAAATAACACCTTCTTCGGAACCCCGCCAAAGTACTTGAAGCTCTGAATCAGGCATTCCATTAAGTGTTCCTGATCCTGGCTGGTCGTAAATACCGCGTATTTCATCCGCGAATAGCCTAACGTGGCCACAAATAGCGATAACTTGACTTTTTTCCCTTCGATCACGACCTCCCCAACTTCTTTCCAATCGACTTGCATTTGTTCGCCAGGAAGCGTTTCATAACGAACGGTGTATTTCTTTTTCGCCGTCTCTCGGAAAGGTTTCATATAGTCTTTTAAAATCGTCTTTCCTCCCGTATAGCCCTGTTGTCGAATTTCAAAAAACAACTTTTCGCTATTAAACACCCCATCTTCTAACATTCGTTTTTGAAGATACGGCTTAAATGGATCTAACTTGCTTTTTCTTTGTTTTCGCTTGGATTTGGAAGGAGGATTGGGGGAGTGAATATATTTTCGGACGGTTTTCCGATCGATCCCCAATTCCCTCGCAATATCGGAAATACTCATTCCCCTTTCATACATCTCTTTGATCATAAAAAATTCCCCTCTCGTAATCATGAACCATAGCTCCTCTCGTTGACACTATGGTTCTATTGTAAGTGGGGAATTTTATTCCGGCTATATTGGGGATTTTATCATCGGCTTTAACA
>NZ_SDLG01000043.1:0-2167 GCF_013096965.1 Anoxybacillus sp. CHMUD | reverse complement strand
ATTCATGTATAGTCCTCCTTGGTATCCAAATTAGGGGTCAATTCATCCGATTGACACCCCCGAATCATACCAAGAGGGCTTTTTTTATTCAAGTCCCCGAAAAAACTTCTAACAGGAATGCTCCTTTTCTATTGCTTATTCCATTACTTGTCATCGTGTTAGTGGCCAAAAAAGTGCCTGCCATTCCAGCGCTCATCGTAGGAATCATTCTCGGATTTTTATCTCAAGTTTTGATTCAAGGTGATTCCGTTTCTGACGCAGTTGGAGCTTTACAAAGCGGATTTGTAATCGATACAGGGAATAAGATGGTTGATGATTTGTTTAACCGTGGCGGTTTAGAATCGATGATGTATACCGTTTCAATGACAATTGTCGCAATGACTTTTGGCGGTGTTTTGGAACATACCGGAATGCTTCAAGCAATTGTGAATCAAATTTTAAAGCTTGCAAAAACAGCAAAAGGAGTTGTTGCATCAACGATTTTCTCTTGTGTTGCCACAAATGCCACTTGCTCTGAACAGTACATTTCGATCGTCATTCCTTCAAGAATGTATGCAAACGCATACATGGAAAAAGGTCTTCATTCAAAAAATCTGTCACGAGCACTTGAAGACGGAGGAACGTTGACATCTGTCTTTTTCCCTTGGAATACATGCGGCGTGTTTATACTTGGAACGCTTGGGGTTCATGCATTTGATTATGCTCCTTATGCTGTGCTTAATTTCATCGTACCGATAATCTCCATTCTCTATGCATTAACCGGATTTACCATCGAAAAGTTGCCAAAATCAGAAACGTTGGCACAGACGAAAGAACAAGAAGCTAACTTAAATGCATAAAGAGTGAAAAGGAGGCTGTCTTAAAAACAAAATAAAGACAGCCTCTTAGTAATAATCACAAAAGCAATTGTAAACGGAAAGGAGTCATTTTTTATGAAAGTTACTGCGATTCATCTTTATGCCATTCGCTTGCCCCTTCATGTTCCATTTGTGATAAGTTACCACTCATATCATGATATACCGTCTGTTATTGTAAAAATCGAGACAGATGAAGGAATTGTCGGTTACGGAGAAGGAGTCGCAGACGAACATGTAACCGGGGAAACATGGGAAAGCACGTTTTATATTTTAAAAAATACGATCGCTCCTCTCCTAATCGGTGCTAATCCAATGAATATTGAAAAATTACATGAGATGATGAATGCAACCATATACGGTGCGCCAACAGCAAAAGCAGCTATCGATATCGCCTGCTTCGATATTATAGGAAAAAAGCTTGGACAGCCCGTTTATCAATTCATTGGCGGCCGCTATCATGATGAATTTCCGATTACGCATGTTCTGAGTATTGCCGAGCCAGAGCAGATGGCTGAAGAAGCTGCTGCTATGGTCAAAAAAGGATACCGATCATTTAAAATAAAAGTCGGCACAAATGTTCATAAAGATGTGGAAAGAATTAAGGCCGTGCGTGAACGAGTTGGTGATGATATTGCCATTCGCGTTGACGTCAACCAAGGATGGAAAAACAGTGCTACGACCTTGGTTGCTTTGCGCTCATTACGCCCTTTCAACATTGACTGGGTGGAACAACCTGTTATAGCGGATGATATTGATGCGATGGCCTATATAAAATCAAAGACAGATATCCCAATGATGATTGACGAGGGATTGAAAGGACCGCGTGAAATGCGGCAAATTATCCAAAAGAATGCAGCCGATAAAGTAAATATTAAATTAATGAAGTGCGGCGGCATTTATCCTGCAGTAAAATTAACCCATCAAGCAGAATTGGCAGGAATCGAATGCCAAATCGGCTCTATGGTCGAATCCTCCGTCGCTTCTTCGGCAGGATTTCATGTCGCATTTTCGAAAAAAATTGTTACGAGTGTTGAACTGACAGGACCATTGAAATTTTCCAAAGATATCGGCAATCTCCATTACGATATCCCTTATATTCGCTTGACTGAAAAACCTGGATTAGGCGTAGATGTCAACGAAGATATACTTGACGAATTGACGGTTTTTCAAGATGTTGTTCGCTAAAGGAGCATTCCTGTTAGAAGTTTTTTCGGGGACTTGAATAAAAAAAGCCCTCTTGGTATGATTCGGGGGTGTCAATCGGATGAATTGACCCCTAATTTGGATACCAAGGAGGACTATACATGAAT
>NZ_SDLG01000042.1:0-2943 GCF_013096965.1 Anoxybacillus sp. CHMUD | reverse complement strand
CAAAGTGTGTTTAGTTAAGTTAGAAAGGGCGCACGGTGGATGCCTTGGCACTAGGAGCCGATGAAGGACGGGACAAACACCGATATGCTTCGGGGAGCTGTAAGTAAGCGTTGATCCGGAGATTTCCGAATGGGGGAACCCACTGTCCGTAATGGGGCAGTATCCATACGTGAATCCATAGCGTATGGAGGGCATACCCGGGGAACTGAAACATCTAAGTACCCGGAGGAGAAGAAAGCAAAAGCGATTCCCTAAGTAGCGGCGAGCGAAACGGGAACAGCCCAAACCAAGAGGCTTGCCTCTTGGGGTTGTAGGACACTCAATACGGAGTGACAAAGGAACGGAGTAGACGAAGCGGTCTGGAAAGGCCCGCCAGAGGAGGTAACAGCCCTGTAGTCGAAACTTCGTTCCCTCCTGAGTGGATCCTGAGTACGGCGGGACACGAGGAATCCCGTCGGAAGCAGGGAGGACCATCTCCCAAGGCTAAATACTCCCTAGTGACCGATAGTGAACCAGTACCGTGAGGGAAAGGTGAAAAGCACCCCGGGAGGGGAGTGAAAGAGAACCTGAAACCGTGTGCCTACAAGTAGTCAGAGCCCGTTTATGGGTGATGGCGTGCCTTTTGTAGAATGAACCGGCGAGTTACGATCTCGTGCGAGGTTAAGTCGAAAAGACGGAGCCGTAGCGAAAGCGAGTCTGAATAGGGCGTATAGTACGAGGTCGTAGACCCGAAACCAGGTGATCTACCCATGTCCAGGGTGAAGGTAGGGTAATACCTACTGGAGGCCCGAACCCACGCACGTTGAAAAGTGCGGGGATGAGGTGTGGGTAGGGGTGAAATGCCAATCGAACTTGGAGATAGCTGGTTCTCCCCGAAATAGCTTTAGGGCTAGCCTCGAGTTGAGAGTCTTGGAGGTAGAGCACTGATTGGGCTAGGGGCCCTCATCGGGTTACCGAACTCAGTCAAACTCCGAATGCCAATGACTTATACTCGGGAGTCAGACTACGAGTGATAAGATCCGTGGTCAAGAGGGAAACAGCCCAGATCACCAGCTAAGGTCCCAAAGTGTACGTTAAGTGGAAAAGGATGTGGAGTTGCTTAGACAACCAGGATGTTGGCTTAGAAGCAGCCACCATTTAAAGAGTGCGTAATAGCTCACTGGTCGAGTGACTCTGCGCCGAAAATGTACCGGGGCTAAACGTACCACCGAAGCTGTGGGACGACTTGCGTCGTCGGTAGGGGAGCGTTCTAAGGGCGTCGAAGCTAGACCGGAAGGACTAGTGGAGCGCTTAGAAGTGAGAATGCCGGTGTGAGTAGCGAAAACAGAGGTGAGAATCCTCTGCACCGAAAGCCTAAGGTTTCCTGAGGAAGGCTCGTCCGCTCAGGGTTAGTCGGGACCTAAGCCGAGGCCGAAAGGCGTAGGCGATGGACAACAGGTTGATATTCCTGTACCACCTCCTCACCGTTTGAGCAATGGGGGGACGCAGGAGGATAGGGTCAGCGCGCGACTGGTTGTGCGCGTCCAAGCAGTTAGGCGCCTCAAGTAGGCAAATCCGCTTGAGTAGGCTGAGCTGTGATGGCGAGGGAAATGTAGTACCGAAGTGCCTGATTCCACACTGCCAAGAAAAGCCTCTAGCGAGGTGAGAGGTGCCCGTACCGCAAACCGACACAGGTAGGCGAGGAGAGAATCCTAAGGTGCGCGGGAGAACTCTCGTTAAGGAACTCGGCAAAATGACCCCGTAACTTCGGGAGAAGGGGTGCTCCCTCGGGTGAATAGCCCAGGGGAGCCGCAGTGAAAAGGCCCAAGCGACTGTTTATCAAAAACACAGGTCTCTGCGAAGCCGTAAGGCGAAGTATAGGGGCTGACACCTGCCCGGTGCTGGAAGGTTAAGGGGAGCGCTTAGCGCAAGCGAAGGTGCGAACCGAAGCCCCAGTAAACGGCGGCCGTAACTATAACGGTCCTAAGGTAGCGAAATTCCTTGTCGGGTAAGTTCCGACCCGCACGAAAGGTGTAACGACTTGGGCACTGTCTCAACGAGAGACCCGGTGAAATCATAGTACCTGTGAAGATGCAGGTTACCCGCGACAGGACGGAAAGACCCCGTGGAGCTTTACTGCAGCCTGATATTGAATGTTGGTGCGACATGTACAGCATAGGTGGGAGACTGAGAAGCCTGGACGCCAGTCTAGGTGGAGTCGCCGTTGGGATACCACCCTTGTCGTACTGAGATTCTAACCCGCACCCCTGATCGGGGTGGGAGACAGTGTCAGGTGGGCAGTTTGACTGGGGCGGTCGCCTCCCAAAGCGTAACGGAGGCGCCCAAAGGTTCCCTCAGAATGGTTGGAAATCATTCGAAGAGTGTAAAGGCAGAAGGGAGCTTGACTGCGAGACCTACAAGTCGAGCAGGGACGAAAGTCGGGCTTAGTGATCCGGTGGTTCCGAATGGAAGGGCCATCGCTCAACGGATAAAAGCTACCCCGGGGATAACAGGCTTATCTCCCCCAAGAGTCCACATCGACGGGGAGGTTTGGCACCTCGATGTCGGCTCATCGCATCCTGGGGCTGTAGTCGGTCCCAAGGGTTGGGCTGTTCGCCCATTAAAGCGGTACGCGAGCTGGGTTCAGAACGTCGTGAGACAGTTCGGTCCCTATCCGTCGCGGGCGTAGGAAATTTGAGAGGAGCTGTCCTTAGTACGAGAGGACCGGGATGGACGCACCGCTGGTGTACCAGTTGTCCCGCCAGGGGCACAGCTGGGTAGCTATGTGCGGAAGGGATAAGCGCTGAAAGCATCTAAGCGTGAAGCCCCCCTCAAGATGAGATTTCCCATCGCGTCAAGCGAGTAAGATCCCTTGAAGATGACAAGGTAGATAGGTCCGAGGTGGAAGCGTGGCGACACGTGCAGCTGACGGATACTAATCGATCGAGGACTTAACTAAACACA
>NZ_SDLG01000041.1:0-4702 GCF_013096965.1 Anoxybacillus sp. CHMUD | reverse complement strand
TTGTGTCTTCTGTTGGCAGGCGAAACGATCGATCGAGTTCTTTCCGCTACCTAGGGCATTTTCTATGACCGAAATGCCCTATTTGTGCTGGGCTTTTTTATACACTAGCACTGGGGTGAATAGTTACGAACATTGTCAAATCGTCTATAAATTACCTATGCCCAACCAACATACATACCGAAAATTCGAGCGATCATAACAAAAAAAGCTGCCCCCATCATCCTTAGGGCAACTTTCTCCTTTAGCGGGTAACAACAGCTGCCGAGCCAATACGTATCCGGTGAACCCATGAAAAAACGCTGTGGCCAGCTCTTTATTTAAATAAGCGGTCGTGGTCAATCGTTATACATTTCACTCCACATGCAAAATATCGTTTGAAATCTCTTTATTTCCTCCCATAATGTATACGTTCTCGCTCCCGGTTAAATTCTTCATGCAACTTCCCTTGTTCGTATTCCATCAAATAATTTAATGTCTGCTCAATGGTTGCTATTTTCATTGTTATTAATATATCGGAAGAAGTATCCGCATCATCTAATAATGTTCTCTTGTATCTCTCCAGTTCCAAAAGGCGCTCCATTATTTCTTTAAATCCTCTAATCGTCTTTTCATCCTTGTAAATAAAATCACGTTCGAAATCAATATCCTCTAATTCCTGTTTATATTTGTTAATCGTGTTATCACGCATTTGTCTTGCAAAATCAGCTCTTCTTTGAATCGGACCAAAACGAAATTTATTTCTCCATGATAAAAATGTACTTTTAGGCACGCCTAACTCGCTTGCCCCTTCCCAAGGAACAACATCTCTAATCACGCAAAGTTCATACATAATCTCTTTCAACGGCTTACCGTACTTTTTTTCTACGATTTCTTGATAATCTTTATTTGTCATCATTGGAATCACATCCTTATTGTGGGTTTATCGCTAAATGTAAAAACGCTATTTCAGGAGCTAGCAGACGCCAAGCACTGTCCCTTCCTACTCATCTTTTACCCTTTTATGAACTTCTTCTTCCGTTAGGTCAAATATATGTGCAATATCGGCAATGCTCATTCCTTTTGCAATCATTTTTCGCATCATTTCTCGCTCTTTTTGCTTAGCTCCTTCACGTTTTCCCTTTTGTTCATACGAAATCAACAATTCCAACACTTGCTCTTTTTCTTTCGTTTCCATTTGATTCACCTCGTTTCGTAATTGTTGTTCCTCATCATCGGACAACCTCACGTATGTTTCAAAAAAGCCGATTAACAATCGCTGCTTTGCTTCATCCAGCTCTAAACGAACTAACATGCGCAAAAACTGTTTTTTCAATTCGATTCGTTCACTTTCAGTATAACCCATTTTGCTTAACAGCGCAGCGGCGATCGGGTTGTCAATGCGAATGTAGTTGCGCCAATTTTGTTTGCGTAGTTCGACGGTGAAAAAGCGGAAGTGAAGAATGTTGCCAAACGGAAGTTGAAGCGTAGATGAGGACGGTTCATCGCGGATGGTATCGTAGCTGAAAACGGCAATCGGAACGACATTCGTGCGGTATTTTTCAAACAAGCGGCTAAAGTAAATGAACATCCGTTCAGGAAACGACGGTTGCACGTAGCTTTGATTTTCAATATGGACGATGATCAATCCGTCTTCCCCTTTTAATTTCGTTTCGACTAACAAATCGACGCGATACTTCTCCCCTGCCGTTACATCGGTGAACAGTTCTCCGGATAAAAAGGACAAATGCTGAAAATCAATATACTCGTACATTTCGGGGAAAAAGAGAAGGATAAACTCTTCAAAAAATGCTTGGATCAACTCTTTGAACAAGCGGTCGTGGT
This sequence comes from Anoxybacillus sp. CHMUD, assembly GCF_013096965.1. NCBI lineage: Bacteria > Bacillati > Bacillota > Bacilli > Caryophanales > Anoxybacillaceae > Anoxybacillus > Anoxybacillus sp. CHMUD. The sequence continues at coordinate 2,881 of NZ_SDLG01000041.1, read as the reverse complement.
CAACAGCCATACATTCACCTTACATGTGAAAATTCACATACGTTATTCGACAACATGTGCGAAATTCCTACATGGGATAAAACAAAAACAGAGAGCCAAGCAATGACTCTCTGCTTCTACAAATCCCAGCAATCCTTAGAGAGTGGCGGGCAAGCAACCCTTTCATATCACACAAACGGCAATGCCCGTTCATGCTGTGAACGCGGGTGAATCAACCCGCGGTTATGGAAAGTAGAACTCAGATCGGCGTAATGGATCGTAATCGGCAAGCGTGTCTTCAGCATGGAATGAATATGCATAAACGATAGCTTATATACATCAGAAACAATCTCATGAATAGACAGACCATTCGTTTTTTGCACAATTTTTACAAGTTGAGCCATGCCAACAAACTCTTTCGGATCTGTCGCACATAAATACGCCGTGTTTCCTTTTGAATAGTATATTCCTTGCTTTGTCACCCATTTTTTATTTGAATAAATAGCCATTCTTCTTCGCGGTTTTTTTATGATTTCTACAAAATCAAAAGGAATTTGAAAAGACCGCAAATAAGCTTGCAAAAAATCTAGATCCTCCCGACAAATACCATCGCGGTGAAAAGTAATATGCCGTGGCTTTGCTCCATATATTTGTTCGTAGCTGTATATGCTTTCATTCACAATCTCTTCCATTGTAGAATTGGCGATGGTTTCCCCCGCTTCCGCCGTAGCCACTGATTTTTGTTTAATGATTTTCCCATCGCGTCCAATAACTTGAATGATCCCAGAGGCGTGCTTTCCGTACTCATGGCTGACATCTAAGCCAATGAAGCAATCTGAATGCATCGGGCTGGCCAAGATCCAAGGCTGAACTCCTGCCTTGGCATAAATCCCTAGCAAAATATTATAGTAGTGAAAGATATTATTTTCCGTAACTAAAGAAGAAGTGAACCCAACAAATTGCGTCATTAAGTCTTCTTTTCCGCCAAATTCTTTTTTAATCGTAACGTAGGCGCGATCAATATTTTCTTCTGTTCCAATAACCACGACGACCGTTCCGCGGAACTGGTCAGTAATGGATTTCAAATGATACGACAGGTTATCTTGTTTAAAAAAGTCTTTGGGCAATTGACCGTATAGTTGGCGCGGCTGATCGGAAACATTAAGCTTTACACCAAGCGCTTCAGACATTGATTCTAGCTTTTTTACAAAACATCCTACTTCTTTTCGCTTTTGTGGGTCATAGTTCAGCTGTGGATCGACGAAATAGCTGACGGCTACATTGCTCGGTTCGTACACTCCCGACTGCTTGAGCCCTCTATAAATCTCATTTGTTTTATATCCTTGTCCAAACTCCATTATCGGTGAATCAAGCTCATTAACATCATAGCCTAGGTTAACCGCCCGCACATTTTCTTTTTGGAACGTCAACACTTGCTGTTGACTAAGCAAGCAGAACGCTTCTGTATAAAGCTTAAACATTTTTTCATGCGGTGACAGCTTAATCAGGCGATTGACTTTCTTCGGAATCGATGGCGGCAATTGCTCATATGAACAAGTTAATTTTAGCAAATGGGGCAAATATGGAAGAAGATGGCCGTCTCTGTTTTTTACATGTACGACCGGTGTTTTTTCATGAACCCCTTTTAGCTTCCACAGTTCATTTTTTTCTAAGTAATAATCAATGACACTTTGTTGTAAAAACGGACTTTTTTGCCCGGCTGTATAGTCAGCCATCCCCACAAAAGTGTAATAGTATGCTCGTCTATTAAATGGATCGACAACCTCCATTCCTTCTTTGAGAAGCGATGGATCATTATTGATCACATCTTGCAATGTTTTTCGATATTCAAAACGGTGCTGATAATCAAAACCGACGAAAATATCTCCATTTTCTTCGACTGAAAAGGAAATATAGATCGCCGGATGAATGCTAATTTCACCGACATGCATCGACTGTTCATTGGCTAAACGGAATAAGTCGTTATCCATCTTATAGCTGCTTTTACAACGATTCTCTAATTCTTTCTTTAATAATTTTTCTAAAATTGTTCTTTCCATAGGCAAAGAACATTGAATGGTCCGATGTTCGTGCTGAATATAACGATCATCTCCCCAATGACAAATCTCTTCAAACGACGCTATATACTGTCCGTGCGCCGCCACTGTTATGTATGAATTTAGCTTTCTCAGTTCATAAGCGATCGAGTGGGCATAAGAATATTTTTCGTGCAGATTAGATAAAGGAACCGTATAAAGATGAATAGGAATATCCGACGCTTTTTCATTCGCTTTACATTCAGAAAAATAATAGTGGTTCACAATCCCACCGCCTTTCCAAATCGATCCATTCTATATTATATCATCTCTTGCAATTATAGTGAAAATAGGTAACTATTCAGCCACATCATAAAGTGAGCTGAATATTTTCTTCTTTCCTTGTCTATGATGTGAATATTGATAGACAAGGAGGTGAATCACATGTTGACGGCACAACAAGCTGTATTTACAGTTGAAAGCCTAATCGGCAAAGTCCAACAACAAAAACAGCTCATTCATCAACTCGTTCAAGAAAATGAACATTTGCGTCAAGAAAACAAACAACTACGCAAAGAAAATGAACAACTCAAGCATCGCGTTCAAGAGCTGGAAGCACGCACGAAAAAAAAACAGCTCCAATAGCCATTTGCCCCCATCTTCTGACCGTTTTGAGAAAAAGCGTTCCTCCCGCGGGCCGTCTGGCAAAAAGCCTGGTGGGCAACAGGGACATGAGGGGACGACGCTCCGTCAAGTGGAACATCCACATCATCGTGTCGTCCACCGTGTGCATACGTGTCAAGGATGTGGGGCTTCTTTGCGTGAAGTCAAACCGTTCAAAGTCGATATCCGTCAAGTGTTTGATG
>NZ_SDLG01000040.1:0-5624 GCF_013096965.1 Anoxybacillus sp. CHMUD | reverse complement strand
ATTCGGTATACTTTTAGACATAGGTAGGGTACTCCTTTCTCTAAGATTTTTGGTTCAAATCAGAGAATACCCTACCTTTTTTCTTTTTGCCTAGCAAAATGCTTTACACAAAATTTTATACATCATCGAAACGAGCTGGAACGAATATAATACGACGGCTTATATTAGACAATTTTTAGAAAAGGAAGGGATTCCATATAAAGTTTTTGATGACTGTCCAGGTATTGTTGCTGAAATGGGAAATGGAAAGCCTGTCGTTGCCGTTCGCGCCGATATGGATGCTCTATGGCAAGAGGTAGATGGCGAATTCAAAGCTAATCATTCTTGCGGACATGACGCGCATATGACAATTGTGATGGGACTTATTTTAAAATTAAAAACTTGCCACTGGGAAAGAGGAACGGTACGATTTATTTTCCAGCCTGCTGAAGAAAAGGGGAATGGCGCGATCACAATGGTGGAAAAGGGGGTTGTGGACGATGCCGATTATTTGTTTGGGGTTCACTTGCGTCCGATTGAAGAATTGCGCTTAAAACAAGCCGCACCATCGATTCGGCACGGGGCGGCCGAGTTTTTAGTCGCCAATATATACGGTTCAGATTTTCATGGTGCTAGGCCGCACCAAGGTGTGAATGCGATTGATGTTATTTCATTGATTAACTTTCAATTAAAAAATATATGTTTTTCTCCGCAGCAATCTTATTCAATAAAAATGACAAAATGTCAAGCAGGTGGCGAAAATCTTAATATTATTCCAGGCAATGGACAGTTTGCTTTAGATGTAAGAGCGGAAAGCAATCAATTATTACAGAAGATAAAGGAAAAGGTAGAAAACGTCATAAAATCTGCTAAATCTATGGGAGCTGAAATCTCATATAAGTGGGTAGATTTCACTCCAGCGGCAGAAGTGTCGGCAGAGGCGGAAAATTTGCTTCGAAAAGGGATTATCGAAACATTTGGGGAAAGTGGATGCGTCTCTTCGCTTGTAACGTCAGGAAGTGATGATTTTCACTTTTATACCATTAAAAGACCACACTTAAAAGCCGCTATGTTAGGACTAGGAGCTAATTTAAAGCCAGGTTTGCATCATCCCTATATGACGTTTGATCATTCTTGTTTAATCGATGGGGTGCAAATATTAAAAACCGCGGTTATGGAAGCATTAAAAAAATGATAGGTTTTCCAACGGACATTGCCTGTCACTGTTTGAACTGTTAAAGAGGTGAGAATGAACTTCTCCCGCCTACACGTTGTTTAGAGGTGGGAGACTTGAACATGTTAAAGAATGTTGAGATCATTAGGAGGAAAAACAATGGCCGATATTTATATAAGACAATTAGTAGAATGGATGAATCAGCATCGAAATGAAGAAAATGCGAAAGCGATGAAAAAATATATGCGCGACCAATTTGATTTTCTTGGCATTAGGTCACCACAGCGAAATGCATTGTTAAGAGAATTTTTAAAAGAGCATGGAAAACCACGTTTGGAAGAGTTGCCGCAAATGGTTTTAGCGCTCTGGGAACTGCCGGAAAGGGAATTTCAATATATCGCACTTACTTTGCTTGAGAAAGAAGTAAAGAAGTTATCCGATGAACATTTACCGCTAGCGGAAACACTGGTTGTCACAAAGTCATGGTGGGATACAGTTGACCCTCTTTCTACAAACATAATAGGAACCATATTAAAAAAACATCCGAAATGGATTGAACATTATACTAGAAAATGGATTCAGTCTGATCATATGTGGCTGCAACGTACCGCTATCTTGTTTCAACTAAAATATAAAAAAGAAACAGATGAACAATTGCTTTATCAGTATATTCGAATGTGCAAGGACTCAAGAGAATTTTTTATTCAAAAGGCGATTGGATGGGCGCTGCGGGAATACTCGAAAACAAATCCAGAAAGTGTGATAAGCTTCGTAGAAAGTGAACATTTGGCACCATTAAGCAAGCGTGAAGCACTCAAAATCATTGAGAAGCATGAAAGCTGATGGGGGAAAAGGGAGAAAGTGCAAAACATATAGTTACAGGGCGGATTTATCAGGAAATGGAGCAAATTTTATTAGCAGCGAAAACGTTTCGAAGCAGCCATGCGTTTCTGCAAAGAAATGGATCGGTGTGAAATATTAAAAAAATTTGATTTTTAGTTTTTTAAAAATCAATCATATAATTTGAGGCGTTGAGGTCATTTTGTCATCAGATGACCTTACATATTCGTAGTGATTCATTTTTCGTATGAATGAAAACGATTTCTTGAGCAAGGGGGGATTCAGTTACGTTTTTATTAGAGAACTTCTGTATTATTTTTCAATTTATTAAAGAAATAAAAGACTAAAAAACGAGAGGAAGAGGGAGGCCTCTTCCTCTCGTTTTTGTTCATTAATAAAACGTTTCGTTCAATTCCCAAGACTCAACGACGGCATAAGCTGTTTGTGGATCCAATCCTCTGCCGATTAAATAAGCCATTGCCGCGACTTCATGCAGCGCGTGTGCAAACGATGTAGTCTGTGCCTCTTTTAAACCGTATTGAACAAAAGGAGCAACCGTGCTGAGTGTTTGATCTTTTAAATGAGGATACAAAGGTTGTTTAATTTGCTGATGCGCTATGATCTCAGACTGTGGATATTGCGGAAATGGTGCAACTGGTTGCGGCTGGTAATAAGGCATTGGATAAGGTGTAGGGTAATATTGCATGCTGTAACTTCCTTTCTTTTGTCGTCATTTTAAGCCCAATCCTATACTATGTTCCGCTATTGTCCACTGCGCTAGATAGATGCCTATTTTTAGGTGTTAATAAAAAGAGGGGCATCAACAGCCCCTTTGATTGATATTATGCCAGCTTTACAACCGTTCTGCCGCGCAGTTTGCCTTTTAGAATGTTCGATAATGCCTCAGGAAGTTGTTCAAGCGTAATTTCTTGTGCAATCAATTCTAGTAATTGATTCGGTTTTAAGTCGCTGGCCATTCGTTCCCAAATTTGTTTCCGTAATTCCATTGGGCAATAGACAGAATCGATGCCAAGCAAGTTGACGCCGCGAAGGATAAACGGGAAGACGGTTGTTGGAACGTCTGCGCCACCTGTTAACCCGCTGACAGCTACGGAGCCGTTATATTGGATTCTACTAAGGATAGAGGCAAGGGTTCTCCCGCCAACAGGGTCAACAGCCGCGGCCCAATATTGTTTATCTAACGGACGGATTTGTTCTGGACAGACTTCTTCGCGAGAAATGATTTCTTTTGCGCCAAGCTTGCGCAGATATTCGTGTTCGCTTTCTTTGCCCGTACTTGCAACAACGTGATAGTTTCGTTTGGCTAACATGGAAACCGCGATGCTTCCGACTCCGCCAGTGGCTCCTGTTACAAGCACTTTTCCTTTTTCAGGGGATAATCCGTTTTCTTCTAAGTGGTGGATGGACAATGCCGCCGTAAACCCTGCCGTTCCTAAAGCCATTGCTTCTTTTAATGTCAATCCTTTTGGAAGAGGGACAATCCAATCTCCAGGAATGCGGGCATATTCGCTGTAGCCTCCGTAATGTGACACGCCGATTTCATAGCTCGTTGCAATGACTTCGTCTCCTTCTTTAAAGCGCGGATCCTTAGAAGAGGCGACAATACCGGCGAGATCGATACCAGGGATAAATGGATACGATTTCACAATTTTTCCATTCGGAATGCATGCTAATCCATCTTTATAGTTGACGCTGGAATAAGCAACTTTAATGACAACATCTCCCTCTGGAAGGTCATCCATGGAGACGGTTTTCACATTCACCGTAAAATCTGTCTCCGTTTTGTTTACTACTAGCGCTTTGAATTGGTCCACTTGACATCCCCCATTTAGTTTTTTCGTATTCTTACCTATAACGATAACAAAATTATTCTGACCGGTCAAAATATTTTTATCGTCAAAAATTGATGTATAATATCGTTATGATTGAAGTTCGAGGGGTGGATTGGATGAAGAAAAAAGCAGAAGAAAGGCGAGAGCAAATTTTAAGGGCTGCTTTTCAAGCGGTTTCCGATAAAGGATACGAAACGGTGACATTGCAAGATATCGCGGATTATGCCGCTGTAAGCAAAGGGGTTACGAATTATTATTTTGAAAATAAGGAAGATGTTTTTTTAAGCTTGCTGGAATGGGTGACGGATCGGATTTATCAACATGAGCATAAAGCAGTTAGCGAGAAAACAACGGCGATCGAAAAGTTAGAGGCATACATTCATTCGGTGTTTATCGATCCAGAAAAGAATAAAAAGTTTTATAAAGTGTATCTTGACTTTATCGCACAAGCCAGCCGAAATCCACAATATCGGCAAATTAATCTCAAGTTTTACGAAAACTGTTGGAAAATCGGACGCGACATTGTTGCGCTTGGACAAGAGGAAGGAACATTTTCATCAGACATTCAGGCGGATACAGCTTCAAAAATGATTCGCTCGATCATCGATGGATGTCTCATTCAGTGGTTAATGTGTGATGAGAATCATCTTCATGAGTTTTATAAAAATACTTGTTATGATGTTATTTTAAAATATTTAAAATAAAGAAAATCCTTCTTTGAAGTGACCCCTGTCAAGTAGACAGGGTCACTTCACTCCAGGCGAACAGTGCCTGGCACTGTTCGCCATGACAGTTTACCCATATCGTTTTTTAAGATGTGATTACTCTACAAGGTATGAAGGTTGGTTAGCTGAGAAAATTTTAATAATATTTCTAATTTAACTTGAATTTATTTATGAAAAAATAATATAATTTGTATTAAAATTATATATATTAAATATTTTTCAAAAAAATATGAGAGGTGTTTTTATGTTAAGAAAATTAGAATTTTTGCTTACTATCTTTATTTCGTTCCTTATCTTATTCCCGTCTATTTCTGTAGGTGCGACTAATATTGGCAAAGAACCATTATCTATGGTTCCTGAATCTGCATTACCGGTATTAGAAACTCAAAATAATGAATTGGCAGAAGTACATAGGTCGATAGAAAATATTTTTGGTAGTGTAGAGTCTTTTTATGAATACGGAACCCTCTATCTCAAAAAAGATGGTTCTATTGTTATCGGAATCAATAAAGAGGATAGTAAGATAAAAGAATTTAAGGAAAAAATTAAATCTGTTTCATCAAGCAATAAAGTACAGTGGAAAAAAATTGACTATAGCACTAGTAGTTTGATTAAAATTGCAGAAAAAGTACAAGCAGATTTGGAAAAGCGTAAAGAAGAAAAGTCAATAGCAGAACAAACTACTATTGTTAGTGTTGACGAAGTGAACGGAAAAGTTGTTCTTGAGGTAGAGTCAATATCAGAACATATACAAAAACATTTTGAAAATCAATTTGGAGACATTTTGGTTATTAAACAAGGAATATCAGCTCATCCAGAAATTTCAATAGAGAGAAACTGGACAAAATTAGGAGGAGGAATAGCTTTAAGTGATTATGGAGATCCTTTTGGAGTTTGTACTTCAGCAGGAATAGGAGAAAAAGATTCTATATACATCCAAATTGGCATTTTAACCTCTGATTCACACAGCACACCCCATGCGGCGTAACACCTCATCTGGATGTTGTAAGACGTACTGTTCAAAGCGAGTAATGGATTGGGCAATGTCATTTT
>NZ_SDLG01000003.1:0-215000 GCF_013096965.1 Anoxybacillus sp. CHMUD | reverse complement strand
TGAGATTTCCCATCGCGTCAAGCGAGTAAGATCCCTTGAAGATGACAAGGTAGATAGGTCCGAGGTGGAAGCGTGGCGACACGTGCAGCTGACGGATACTAATCGATCGAGGACTTAACTAAACACACAAGAAAAGCGGAGAACGGTCCTTGGTGAAGCCAAGGAAACGTCCGACGGAGCCGAAAGCTTTTGACGAAGACGTGCACGCACGTCGAACGGAAAAAGCGAAAGGCGTAGGAGGATGTTAGTTCGAAGCTAGACATCACGAAAAGCGAAGGCGACTGTTCTGTTATCTAGTTTTCAAGGAATAAAAAAATGCTTGACAACAAAAAATATTCCGTTATAATAACATTTGTCTAAAGCATTATTGCTCGGTGACGATGGCGGGGAGGTCACACCCGTTCCCATCCCGAACACGGAAGTTAAGCTCTCCAGCGCCGATGGTAGTTGGCGGGACACCGCCTGCAAGAGTAGGACGTTGCCGGGCAAGATGAAATGGAGGATTAGCTCAGCTGGGAGAGCACTTGCCTTACAAGCAAGGGGTCGGCGGTTCGATCCCGTCATCCTCCACCATATATGAACATTGGTTTACTTTTATCATCGCGGGGTGGAGCAGCCAGGTAGCTCGTCGGGCTCATAACCCGAAGGTCGCAGGTTCAAATCCTGCCCCCGCAACCAAAGTTGGTCCCGTAGTGTAGTGGTTAACATGCCTGCCTGTCACGCAGGAGATCGCGGGTTCGAGTCCCGTCGGGACCGCCATGTACGGCTCGGTAGCTCAGTCGGTAGAGCAAAGGACTGAAAATCCTTGTGTCGGCGGTTCGATTCCGTCCCGAGCCACCATTTTGAATCATGTCGGCTTCGTATAAATATATATAATGTGCCGGCTTAGCTCAATTGGTAGAGCAACTGACTTGTAATCAGTAGGTTGCGGGTTCAAGTCCTGCAGCCGGCACCATCTGCGGAGGGGTAGCGAAGTGGCTAAACGCGGCGGACTGTAAATCCGCTCCCTTTGGGTTCGGCGGTTCGAATCCGTCCCCCTCCACCATCTTAGGGGCATAGTTTAATGGTAGAACAGAGGTCTCCAAAACCTCCGGTGTGGGTTCGATTCCTACTGCCCCTGCCAAAAACATGGCGGCTATGGCGAAGTGGTTAACGCACCAGATTGTGGCTCTGGCATTCGTGGGTTCGATTCCCACTAGTCGCCCCATATCCGTTTTAAAACATTGGGGTATAGCCAAGCGGTAAGGCAACGGACTTTGACTCCGTGATGCGTTGGTTCGAATCCAGCTACCCCAGCCATATATGCGGAAGTAGTTCAGTGGTAGAACACCACCTTGCCAAGGTGGGGGTCGCGGGTTCGAGTCCCGTCTTCCGCTCTTTGTTTCACGGCGGCATAGCCAAGTGGTAAGGCAGAGGTCTGCAAAACCTTTACCACCGGTTCGAATCCGGTTGCCGCCTCCATTTTTTTATGCGCCGGGGTGGCGGAATTGGCAGACGCACAGGACTTAAAATCCTGCGGTAGGTGACTACCGTGCCGGTTCGAGTCCGGCTCTCGGCACTGAAAAGGCTTGACAAAGCTAGGTGTCGTGGTATAATTGAATCGTTGTATTTGACATGCCGATGTGGCGGAACTGGCAGACGCGCACGACTCAAAATCGTGTGGGCTTTGCCCGTGTGGGTTCGACTCCCACCATCGGCATCGAAAATAGGGGAAAGGCTTTAGGGACAAGGGGTTTCACGTAAGTGAAATCCCTTGTTTTTTTATTTACCGAATACGATTCGAGAAAAGAAAATCGTGTGCGTACAATCGTGTTCGGTGAGGTGAAATGGAAAGTGGGAAGAATGGAAAATGAGAGAGAATTGCAGAGAAAGAGCAAGAGAGGAAGAAGAGGAGAGCTGAGTCGTGAAGAGTTGTTGTTAATATCTGACGACATTGGAGAAATTGAATACACATTTGAGGAATTGTTAGAGATATTTATTGAGGATTGCGAATTGAGGAATTTAAGGGAACATACGATTAAATATTATCGCAGCGAGTTAAACGCATTTATAAAATTGGAAATGCTAATTTAACTATGTACAAAAATGATTGTTTAAAGCTATATAGTTTCTCTCATTGCCTTAGGGCAACTTTACATGGAGAGGCGGGCATGATAGCCTTGTTAGGCGGAGCCAGCTATTGATATTGCTGGTTTCTTGGCTCGTAAGTCATGCCCGTAGAGGCTCCATGTCAAGTTATTACTATCCACCACTTAATAACATAATTATCCATAAAATCATTTTTGTACATCACTATACAATCAAAATTGTGCATTCTTATTTTGACATTTACATCATTATTTGATGGAAGGCGGAGAAATTATGGACATTCAAGAGATAATTAAAGAATTAGTCAATAAAAAAATCATTCATTCAAATACCATTGAGTATAAACAGTTAAACGGAGGAACTATAAGTAATTTATACCTTCTTGGTAACAGTGATAACGCCAAATATGTCGTTAAGTTGAATGAACCGCAAGTTCTTGAATCAGAGGCATATTTTCTTGATTTTTATAAGGACGTAAATCTATTACCTAAACTTCTGTATGTTGGGCAATCATATAATTACATAGTTTATTCATTCATTTCTGGTTCTACAAACTATGTTAGAAAAAATAAAAAGGAAATACTTAAGGTGCTTGTGCAACGCCTTATAAATAATTATAAGACCGTTCCTCATTCCGTTGGCTGGGGATGGGCAAATGAACCAACAGATTCGTGGCAAGGTTTTCTTTTGAATAGGGTTATTGAAGCAAATAAGATTTTAGATTCACACTTAGAAAAAGATGATTTAAATTTTGTACTTGAACTTGTGAAAAGTCCAAATAGAAATAGTTTTAACAGAGAACCATTTTTATTACATGGGGATTGTGGTGTACATAATTTTATTTTTAATGAGGGACAGTTATGTGGGGTGATTGATCCAACTCCTGTTTTTGGAGAACCCCTTTATGATTTAATCTATGCGTTTTGTTCTTCACCAGATGATTTAACTAAAGAAACGATAAATTCAGCAGCAAGTCATTTGATAATTAAAGGGAACAAAAGTGAACAACTATTATATGAAGAAGTGCTTATTGGTTTATATCTCAGATTAGCAACATGTATTAGACATCATCCAAATGATTTAGAGGACTATCTAAAAGCTTGGAACTACTGGAAGAACATAATCAAAGACACATGATTTTAGTTTTTATTGCTTACTCAGCTATCCTGAAAATTAGTATTTTCATCCTTCTGATGGTGCCGTATAGATGCCGAATGGTTGTCTCCCATGGAAGAATAAAATTTTTTCATCACCTGTGGTGAAGCTCGCTTCATGATTGATTAGCGGGAAACGATAGTTGAAGAAGGATTAAATTCGCGTTAGAAGGTTTTGATAAACTTTTATTATTTATCTTGTAATAAGAATATATCTTATATTAAGATATAAATACAGAAAGGAGGTAACCTTATGCAATTGGATAATATGATTGAGACTATCAACGAGCAATGGACGGACATCTATTACCTATTACATTATGTTCACGACGATAATATTACTCATCAAGCCATTCGTTTGTTGCAACATATTGAAAAAAACAAAGAAACAACCATAGGAGATTTAGCCAAACATTTAAATGTATCCCATAATACTGCTTCTGAACATACAAAAAGACTAATAAAAAAAGGGCTTGTTACTAAACGAAGAAGTAGCATAGATGAAAGAAAAGTTTTTGTAACTTTAACTGAAGAAGGAAGGAACGTGTTGTATCGACATACTCGATTGGATAAAGATAAATTAAGGAAAGTTTTAGAAAATCTTCGTACATCTGATTTAGAGATAATACAAAAGGCTTTTTCTATTCTTAATGAGGGGGCAAAAAAATGTTTACGTTAGTAAAAATAATAGTATCAGCAATAATAATTGGAATTGTAACAGAAGTGGCAAAGAGATATCCGACCTTTGGAGGAATTATAGCAGCATTACCATTGGTCAGTTTATTGAGTTTATTTTGGCTTTATTTTCAGGGAGAACAAACACAAAATTTAAGTAAATTTGTATTTGGTGTTTTATGGGGATTTCCAGCAACCGCCTTTTTATTATTAATTGTGGCTTTTTCCTTAAAGGCTTCATTTTCATTAATTTTATCGATTGGATTAGGATTAGGTGGTTGGGGAGTATTTTTAGCCATGCAGAATATTGTATTTAAGAACATATAAAATGAAATTAAACTATCCTGAAAATTAGTATTTTTTATCCTTTGCTGGTGATGCAACTTGGCATGGAGGTCTCCTATGGAAAAATGAATTAACTTCCACTATCTGTGGTGAAACTCGCTTCATGGTTGGCAAAAACTGCTTGTGTCATATTTCGTAATACTGTTTTAAACTTCATAATTTGTAACCTCCTTCAGTATAGCTATCAAGAAACATAAAATAACTTTCGTTTTAAAGTATAACAAAGTTAAAACAACTATCCGGTACCGTCAAGAATTTTGTGTAATGTAAGATAGATAGGGTATCTCTGAAATGGATTTAGAATAGAGGGGGGGATATTTCCTCCACACATAAGACTGAATATTCAGTCTTATGTGTGGAAAGGGAGAATCCCCTTATTTTGTTTATTTACAGTATTTGGTTAACAATAACGTTCTTCAAACATTCGTTGAAGGGCTTCATGCGCTTCGGCAAATCCTCGTAACTTTCGTCCTGCCCATTTCTCATTAAAATCTTGGATGGTCAAATACACGACTTTTTCAGCGGCTTCTAAACTGCTCAAACTGTTCATCGCCTTGAGACGTTTCCGAATCTCCTTGATCGTTCGTTCGATGGCATTCGTCGTGTAAATCACACTTCGAATACTGCTTGGATAATCCATAAATGTAAGGAGGACATCCAACTCATTGGCCCAAGATTGAACTTCTTGTTTTTGTCAATAATAAATTGAGCCAGAGCGATCACTTCAAAAGTGAGCCACCTTTAGAATCAGAGTTCCAATAAATGGGAGAGGGTGGGTTTTTGGATGACTTGCCCCTAGGGGCAAGTCATCCAAAAACTTCGCGCATCTGGCTACCACTCCCCATTTTCCCTCTGTTTCATACTTTGACGGAATCGATAAGATTCTCCGTTTAGAAGAAGAATGTGCGAACGGTGAGTGAGCCGATCAAGCAACGCTGCTGTCATCTTTTCATCCCCAAAAATGTTCGTCCATTCTACAAATTCAAGATTTGTTGTAATGATGACACTTGCACGTTCATAGCGATTGGAAAAGAACTGAAATAATAGCTCTGCTCCTGTTTTGGAAAAGGGGATATATCCCAGTTCATCTACGATGATCACATCATATTTGAGCCACTTCTTCTCAAACGCACCAAGTTTGTGCTCTTCTTTAGCAATAAGCAACTCTTCCACTAATTCGGAAGCAGTAATGAATTTTGTTTTGTAGCCATTTTGGATCATGGCGATTCCAAGCCCAATGGCCAAATGGGTTTTCCCTGTGCCACTATTCCTTAGAAAAATAATATTCTCTTTTCTCTCTGCAAACTCACCTTTTGCGAGTGTGAGAAATCGATTTCGATTTAAGCTCGGCATGAAAGTAAAATCATAGGTGTCTAAAGTTTTGTGGATGGGAAAGGCAGCTTGTTTGAGCCTTCGCTGTCTTTGATTTTCCTCTCTTGCCTGCACTTCTGCTTCTAATAGTGCCAATAAGTATTCTTCATACCGTAGATTTCTTTCTTCCGCTTCTCTCAAACACCAGTCCAATAGATAAGCGTTTAATTCCTCCAGCGATTGTACGTCCGGAAGCGGAACGAAGGCGTTTCTTCTTACGTATTCGACCGTCCCTTCCACTCGTCCTTTTTCATTCCCGGAACGAATATTACAAAACTCTGCCTTAAACGAATAGTGGGCTTGTAAGGCTAGAAAAGCATCCTGTTCGAGACGATCTCTCCCTTGGAGTATTTTTTACTACAGCCGTTTTTAAATTATCAAATACCCCTTCGGTAGGTACTCCTCCAAAGAATTCAAACGCATGGACAAAGCCATCTAAGAAAGCCTCCTGTTTCTCATGCAGGTATGCTCGTACAAATCGCATTCGACTTGCTGAAAGTTGCATACAAAAGAGGTAAATTCGTTGTGTTCGACCCTATAGAATAATATCCGCCTCTCCCCAGTCGAATTGGAATTGGTGGCCGAGTTGAAAGTCAAGGGGAATAAAGACTTCCTGCAGCTTTTTCTTACGTTTGGCTACAACCTTACGGATGTTGGACTCAGATCCTTTGAAATTATACTCATCGACCAATCTTCGATAAATTCTGGCAGCGGTATGGCGTTGTTTTCCTCAACGTTTTAGATCGTCTTCGAGCCATTGATCAATAATGGGTAAGACTCGCTTTGTTTCATCGGAATACTCCTTTCCATGATAGTTTTTCTGCCGATGAATGGTGGTTGGAGCCTCATTCTGTTTTAGATATTTGCTTACGGTATTTCTTGAAATCCCTAATTTTTGAGCAATTTGTCGTTGGGATAGCCCTTCTACCTCATGCAAGAATTTGATATGATGAAATTGAGCCATCTTGATCACCCTTTTTCTCTCCCTCTGATGAAAAGTTTAGGCACTTTCAATCATAAGGGAGGTAATGAAAATTGGAAATCAGGTGGCTCATTTTTTATGTGATCGAACCCTTCAAAAGTGGCTCAATTTTAAATTATCAAATACATTTTTATAATGCCGAGCGAATTCATTCCGCGAAATAATCATTTTGGCGTTTATGCTTCTGTTATAAAAACAGGTGAAATTCATGTAGGTGATGAAGTCTTTCTTCTTGAATGATATTTTGCCAAATCACCATCAAACCAAATGTCAACTCTACTAAGCTCCCATGGAAGGACAGAACTTCTTGCATAATCTGTGGTGAAACTCGCTTCATGGTTGGCTAACGGGTACGATACTTCAGAAGGAGTATCGTTTTTCTTGTTGGACTAACGGGTAGTATAGTTGAAGTTGCCTAAGTAAACTATTATTGTATTTTTATTTAAATATATGTATAATTATGTAAAATCATATTTGATAAGGGGGAACTAAAGTGGAACTAATTCCTGAGTCCACTAATTTAATGGATTATCTGGAAGAATTGGATGTTGTAAATTTTTCCCATTATTTAATTCAGAAAAAAATGAATGAATTGTTTCATGAAGGACAGTCAGAAATGGAAAAGGCTAAAATAGCATTTGAATTTGTAAGAGATGAGATTTCTCATTCGTGGGATATACAAAGCACAAGAGTTACATGTAAAGCTTCTGAGGTTCTTTACTATAAAGAAGGAATTTGTTATGCAAAATCAAATTTATTAGCTGCACTACTACGTTCGCAGGGGATACCAACTGGTTTTTGTTATCAACGATTGATGTTGTTTGATACGCCAGAAAAAGGTTATTGTATTCATGCTCTAAATGCAATTTTTCTGAAAACACTTAATAAATGGATTCGATTAGATGCTCGTGGTAATAAAAAGGGAATTGATGCTCAATTTTCAATTGACGAAGAAAAGTTAGCTTTTACTCCTCAAAAAGAATTTGATGAAAGAGATTATCCAATAATTTATGCGAAGCCACATCTAAAAACAATTGCTGTTTTAGAAGAACATACAGATGCATTAGAAATGTATAAAAATCATTTGCCAGAATATTTATAGTTGTTTAAGATAAAGGTGGCGATAGTTGAACAAGGCATACAAAAAGGACCGATTTACTTCGGTCTTTTTCTGTGGTATAAAAATCAACACTGAAATTTAACAAAGCCGAAGATTTAAAAAACGTGATAGGTAAAATTTATCTTTCGAAAACTTTTTATTCTTTTCTTATTTAACTATCCCGAAAATTAGTATTTTCATCATTTGCTGGTGCCGTAAGCACGACATGGGGGTCTATACTGAAAATTTCTCTTTCCAGTATTTTAATAAGGTTATGTAACATAGTTGAACATTCCATTAATTTTACGAACGGTTGGCAATAGTTGAGTGACAAAAAGAAAACGTTTGGTTTTTAAAAAATTATCCAAGCGTCTTTGCTTAGTGTGTTTTCAATCTTATACTAAATGGTCAATGAAATGATTATTGTTTTATGGTGTTATTTGAGATTTTTGTGCTCCAAAATCGAATCTCATTTTTAGTTAACTACCTCAGTGCAGAAAAATTTACGAATCTTAATAATGCAGAAAAAAAGCAAGAAAAAAGTATTGACCAAAAATGAGATAATTTATATAATATCTGCAAACAGCACGAAGGTTCGAGTCGTATTCGGTAATAATCAACTAAAAATGAGAAAATGAAAGTACCCCTTGTTATATATGGGTTTGTTTTAATTGAGAGGAATGCACGATTTCATAATCGACTCAAAATCGTGTGGGGCAGCCCCCGTGTGGGTTCGACTCCCACCATCGGCACTAGAGGGATTCCTGTTAATCGCAGGAATCCTTTTTTATTTCCTCTTATTCGTTTCCCCTCGATTATTTTTGCTTATCTTGCTCTTCCTCATTTTCAACTGCATGCTTCAAAAAAGTTGTGAACAAGGTATTGACTTGCCTAGGAGGAGTCGATATAATGTAAAACGTAATTGCGAGACAGGGACACCTGTTTTTTATTTTTATATTTTATTCGACAAATTTCTACTTTTTCTGCATGCGCGGATGTAGTTTAGTGGTAAAACCTCAGCCACGAGCGATGCATCGTCGAGAAAGCGGCGAGTTGCCTCGACGCATCCATCTTCATTGAGTATGCGAGTAGAGGAAGAGGCATGACAGGGCGTGCTGAATGATGATAGACATAGTCGATTTAAATGCGCGGGTGTAGTTTAGTGGTAAAACCTCAGCCTTCCAAGCTGATGTCGTGGGTTCGATTCCCATCACCCGCTCCATACATACGGGGACAACGCAGTGTTTCGTTTCGAAGATGAACGGGGCATTGCGTTTTTTTATTTCGCTTCGCCCCGTATTTGTTATATGATGAGTTGTGTATGAGCTGTACCCCCATGGATTTGAATAAACATCTCTTTCATCGCTTGCAATATTTGTTCACATTGCGTTTCTGTAAATGAGGGCAGAAAATATACGATTTGAATTGCATTTGTTGTTTGCTCTGTAACCATTGTTCGTTTCGAATCAACGATTGGACTGCCGAACGGGCCTTGAGCGTCTTTTGTGACGAGTTTTCGATCAAAATTTGTCGTCCGATCATTGATGCCGATATATTCATCTGCTTGTGTACCGATCGTGACGGCTATATCTCCTGTTAGATGATCTCGATCATAAATGCCGATCGGTAGTTTATAATATAAGGAAAAAAAGTTATTCACATCGGCCGCCGAGTGAATGGATGGAATAAAACTTTGCTTCTGTACGCGACGAAGCAAACTTTCCGATGAAGGACGATATCGGCTCGGATCTGTGCCAATTTGTTTAAATACAGACCGCCATTCTTTTACTTCTGGCCATTCAGCTAACGGAGTTTGTTCCATATCAAAATATAGCAACTCTTGAAATTGTCGAAGTTTCCCTTTCAACATGTTGGGGGACGGACCGACGACGATTTGATCGTATGTAAGGACACCGATTTTAAAATGGGATATGCGCTGTTTTATTGTGTCACAAATGGTTAACATATCGTTCACTCCTTTTTCTTTACATTGTAACATAAACAACGAAGAAAGGAGGGATTCAGGGATGGACGTTGAAGCGCTAAAAGAAGAAATCATTCAGTATAGCCGAACGATCGGTATTGATAAAATTGGTTTTGCTCATGCGGATCCGTTTTTTGAACTAAAAGAGCGATTGCGTCAACAACAACAACTCGGGTATGAATCGGGATTTGAAGAGCCTGACATTGAAAAGCGGACGAATCCGTCTTTATTGCTTCCAGAAGCACGTTCTATTATTGCGATCGCCCTTGCCTACCCATCAAAATTGAAAAACGCTCCACGAAGTACAAAAAAAGAACGTCGAGGCATTTTTTGTCGCGCATCTTGGGGACAAGATTATCACATCATTTTACGCGAGCGGCTGCAAAAGCTAGAGCAATTTATTCTCACCCGTGTACCAGATGCAAAAGTAAAATCGATGGTCGATACCGGGGAGTTATCGGATCGGGCGGTAGCCGAGCGTGCAGGTATCGGGTGGAGTGGGAAAAACTGCTCAATTATTACGCCAGAGTTTGGATCGTACGTATATTTAGGAGAAATGATTACAAATATCCCGTTTCCTCCGGATGCGCCAATTGAGGATCAATGCGGGACGTGCACGCGCTGCATTGATGCTTGTCCGACAGGCGCACTTGTGCAAGGGGGACAGTTGAATGCGAAACGATGTATCGCTTTTTTAACGCAAACGAAAACGTTTATTCCTGATGAGTTTCGCGATAAACTAGGAAACCGATTGTATGGATGTGATACGTGCCAGCTTGTTTGTCCGAAAAATAAAGGAAAAGACTTTCATCTACATCCAGAGATGGAGCCGGATCCAGAAGTGGTGAAACCTTTATTAAAACCAATTCTTCATATGACGAATCGCCAGTTTAAAGAAACGTTTGGACATCTATCTGGAGCATGGCGTGGAAAAAAACCGATTCAACGAAATGCTATTATTGCATTGGCTCATTATAAAGATGAAAGTGCTATCGATGATTTATTGATATTGCTTCAAAAAGATTCGCGTCCAGTCATTCGTGGAACAGCGGCGTGGGCGCTTGGAAAAATCGGAAATTATGAAGTAATACCAATGTTAAAGAAAGCAAAAGAGCGGGAACAAGATGAAGATGTCATTCGTGAAATTGAAAAAGCGTTAGCAATGCTTGAAAATGTGTAGTTGTTTTTCTTTCATCTCTGACATAACGTATTAAAAAACGAAAAAGTGGTGAGCGAGATGAGAAAACAGCTACACGATCTTCTCGATGAACGCATTCGTCATTTTTTTGTTAGCGATGTGATAGACGAAGAAGTGGAAAGAAAACGAAAGCTGTTGGCGAAGCGGAATGCGAAACTTGTGAAATGTGAAGGAAAAGGAGCGATCATCGAAAAAAAACATATCGGGCTACACACATTTGTGCGCTATATCGTTCATTTTCGTTTTGTTATTTCGCAAAATGGGTGGTTGTATGTGGAGGAACAACAAGAGGTGCGTGAAGCAACATTTGAGAAAAATGAACTTGTAGATGATCGTCTTGTTTTGCCACATGTTGAGGCGGGACAAATAGAAAAAACACAAGAACGAGATGACGATGAACGCGTTCGCTATACGTATGATCGACTAGCCGCAGTACGATATGCTGAAATATGGTGGAATGATTATAATCCAGCGTTCCAAAAATTCTCTGTAGATTGTACAAATTTTATTTCACAATGCTTGCATGCGGGGGGCATTCCGATGATGGGCTATCCCAATAAAACAAAAGGATGGTGGATGAGGAAAAACGATTGGAGTTATACGTGGACAGTCGCGAACGCGTTTCGCTGGTATTTAAGCGGATCGAAAACAGGCATTCAAGCGGTCGAAAAAAAATCGCCGGAACAGTTGTCTCCCGGTGATGTCATTTGTTATGATTTTCAAGGGGACGGACGATTCGATCATACGACGATCGTTGTCGCGAAAGATAAACAAGGGATGCCGCTTGTAAACGCTCATACGTCCAACAGCCGTATGCGTTATTGGTCATACGAGGATTCAACCGCTTATACGCCGAATATTCAATATAAGTTTTTTCATATTATTGATCGAATATAGGAGTGAAGAATGTGGCTTTACATGTCGTTTTATATCAACCAGAAATTCCGGCAAATACAGGAAATATCGCGCGTACGTGCGCGGCAACAGGCACATCGTTACATTTAATCCGTCCACTTGGATTTTCGACGGACGACAAAATGTTAAAACGTGCCGGATTAGATTATTGGGACTACGTTGATGTGCATTATTACGATTCATTGCAGGAGCTTTTTGATAAATATAAAGAGGGAGAATTTTTCTTTATTACGAAGTTTGGAAAAACATATTACACGTCATTTGATTATAGTGATCAAACGAAAGATTACTTTTTCGTTTTCGGTCGTGAGACGAGCGGATTACCAAAAGACTTAATTGAAAACAATATGGAACGTTGTTTGCGCATTCCGATGAACGAATATGTTCGTTCGCTCAACTTATCGAATACCGCAGCCATTCTCGTATATGAGGCGTTAAGACAACAAAACTTTCCGAATGTATTTTAAGCGACTTTCATTTGAAAGTCGCTTAATTTTTTACTTCTGGCTTATCGTTATATCCTGCTGTAAAAATAGCAGCTAAGAAGGCGAAAATGACGCCAAGCACAAGAAGCGTTTTCATACGAAATCTCCTCCCTTATGAAGTGACAAGAAAATGTCCGCGCTTTCATTATAGCTTAATTGTATACCAAGATGAAAGTCATACTTTCACGAATGATTACGGACATCCTTGCATACATATGGTATTAATCATGACGCTAGACATCAAAGGTGGAGGAGGTCCGTGTATGGACATTTTGAAAAAAATACAAAAATATAGAGAAGAAGAACAAAAATTAAAGTGGGAAGGGACGTTCGCGGAGTATTTGGAAATTGTAAAAGAAAAGCCATGGGTAGCTCAGTCTGCTCATTCTCGCGTTTACAATATGATCAAAGATGCGGGCATAGAAGAAGTAGACGGAAAGAAAAAATACAACTTTTTTAGCGGGCAATTGTTCGGGCTTGAGGAAGCGCTAGAGCGGCTTGTGGAAGAATATTTTCATCCAGCTGCTAAGCGATTAGATGTTCGAAAGCGTATTTTGTTGTTGATGGGGCCGGTAAGCGGAGGAAAATCAACGCTTGTGACGATGCTAAAGCGAGGGCTTGAAGCTTACTCATATACTGATCGCGGTGCTGTATATGCCATTAAAGGGTGTCCGATGCATGAAGACCCGCTCCATTTAATTCCGCATCATTTGCGTGATGAGTTTTATAAAGAGTACGGTATTCGTATTGAAGGAAACTTGTCGCCGTTAAATATGATGAGACTTGAAAAGGAATATGGTGGACGCATTGAGGATGTAATGGTCGAACGCATCTTTTTCTCGGAAGATAAACGTGTTGGGATTGGGACGTTCAGCCCATCCGATCCGAAGTCGCAAGATATTGCTGATTTAACAGGAAGCATCGATTTTTCGACGATTGCTCAATATGGATCGGAATCAGATCCGCGCGCATATCGCTTTGATGGGGAGTTAAACAAAGCGAATCGTGGTATTATGGAATTTCAAGAGATGCTGAAATGTGATGAAAAATTTTTATGGCATTTACTTTCCTTGACGCAAGAAGGAAATTTTAAAGCGGGACGTTTTGCGCTTATTAGTGCTGATGAATTGATTGTTGCTCATACGAATGAAACAGAGTATCGTTCGTTTATTGCTAATAAGAAAAATGAGGCGCTTCATTCGCGTATTATCGTCATGCCCGTTCCATACAACTTAAAAGTGTCGGAAGAAGAGCGCATTTATGAAAAAATGATTCGTGAAAGCGATGTGGCAGATGTGCATATTGCCCCGCATACGCTACGAGTTGCTGCGATGTTTACCATTTTAACGCGATTGAAAGAGCCGAAGCGCGGTGATATCGACCTTGTGAAAAAAATGCGTTTATATGATGGAGAGTTAATCGAAGGATTTAATGAAGTGGATGTCGAAGAGCTGAAAAAAGAATATCCAGACGAAGGAATGAGTGGTATTGATCCACGTTATGTTATTAATCGTATTTCGTCTTGTATCATTCGAAAAGAAGTGCCGTCCATTAATGCATTAGATGTATTGCGAGCATTAAAAGAAGGGCTAGAGCATCATCCGTCTATTTCAAAAGAAGATCGGGAACGTTATTTAAATTTCATTTCGATTGCAAGAAAAGAATACGATGAAATTGCAAAACGTGAAGTACAAAAAGCGTTCGTTTATTCGTATGAAGAATCAGCAAAAACGTTAATGGATAACTATTTAGATAATGTAGAAGCGTATTGTAACAAAGCGAAAATTCGGGACCCGCTCACAGGAGAAGAAATGAATCCAGATGAAAAACTGATGCGTTCGATTGAAGAGCAAATTGGCATTTCGGAGAATGCGAAAAAAGCATTTCGTGAAGAAATTTTAATTCGTATCTCAGCATATGCCCGCAAAGGTCAACGATTCGATTACAATTCGCACGAACGGTTGCGTGAAGCGATCCAGAAAAAGTTGTTTGCAGACTTAAAAGATATTGTCAAAATTACGACGTCTACAAAAACACCTGATGAACAACAACTCAAGAAAATTAATGAAGTTGTTGCGCGGTTAATTGATGAGTATGGTTATAACTCCACTTCAGCAAATGAGTTGCTTCGTTATGTCGGAAGTTTGTTAAACCGATAAAGCATGCCGCACTTGGCATGCTTTGTTTTATCATCGTATAAAACAGGCTTGTCCTTCAGAAAGGGATTTGAACAATTTTCGAAATCATTTGTCAATTTTTTTCGGTCGTCGCATAGGATAAAGTAACCAACCATTCATTTATGATTTTTTATTAGCCAACATAGTGTATGCGAGGAAAAAGAATTTGTGCATGATTATTTCATATGTAGGAGGGGAAAAAATGAGTAGAAACTTCATTGTGTCAAAGGAAGATTGGTCCCTCCATCGAAAAGGCCACGATGATCAAAAACGGCACGAAGAAAAAGTGAAAGAGGCAATTAAAAATAATCTCGGTGACTTAATTACAGAAGAAAGTATCATTATGTCCAACGGTCGCGACGTCATTAAAATACCGATTCGTTCGTTAGATGAATATAAAATTCGTTACAACTATGATAAAAATAAACATGTCGGCCAAGGCGATGGGGACAGTCAAGTTGGTGATGTTATTGCGCGCGACGGTTCTGGTGACGGTCAAAAAGGACCGGGGAAAGGTCAAGGAGCTGGCGATATGGCAGGGCAAGACTATTATGAAGCGGAAGTGTCGCTTATGGAGCTTGAAGAAGCGTTATTCAGTCAATTAGAACTTCCAGACTTAAAGAAAAAACAACACGCTGATCATGTTGTCCAGCATATTGAATTTAATGATATTCGTAAAACAGGGCTCATGGGGAATATTGATAAGAAAAAAACGATGATGGCTGCATTTAAACGAAATGCGTTAAGCGGCAATCCAGGCTTTTATCCTATTTATCCGGAAGATTTAAAGTTTAAAACGTGGAATGAAGTCATTAAGCCTGATTCAAAAGCGGTTGTTATTGCGATGATGGATACGAGCGGCTCAATGGGCGTATGGGAAAAATATATGGCTAGAAGCTTTTTCTTTTGGATGACGCGTTTTTTACGAACAAAATATGAAACGGTAGATATCGTTTTTATCGCTCATCATACCGAAGCAAAAGTTGTAACAGAAGAAGAATTTTTTACAAAAGGGGAAAGTGGAGGGACGATATGTTCATCAGCGTATCGAAAGGCACTTGAAGTAATCGAAACAAAATACTCGCCGACAAAATATAATATTTATCCGTTCCATTTTTCCGATGGCGATAATTTAACGTCCGATAACGCCCGCTGTGTCAAGCTTGTGCAAGAGTTAATGAAAGTTTCAAATATGTTCGGATACGGGGAAGTGAATCAGTACAATCGCCACTCGACTCTCATGTCAGCATATAAACATATTAAAGATGAAAAGTTTCGCTACTACATTTTGAAACAAAAGTCTGATGTACTGCAAGCGATGAGAAGCTTTTTTAGAAAAGAAGAACATAAAACGCTTGTTTAACTCCTTGTGTTACACAAGGTTTTTTTTTTGGAGAAAAAACAGTTGACAAACGGGTGGGGGTTTTGTAATATACTCATAGAGGTAATGGTAATAAATTATTTTTTGAAATCAAAAATACCCTTATGAGTATAGAGAGGTGAGAGAAATGAAGCATATATTGCCACAAGAAGTCGAACAACAATTAAAAGAAGGTCGTGCGCTAAGCATTATTGATGTGCGCGAGGATGAAGAAGTGGCTCAAGGGAAAATTCCCGGTGCTCGTCACATCCCGCTCGGTCAACTACTTGAGCGGATGAACGAAGTGGATAAAGATCAAGAACATATTCTTGTCTGCCGCTCAGGAAATCGAAGTGGTATGGCTTGCCAATTGTTAGAAAGTTACGGATACCGCGTCGTAAATATGACGGGCGGGATGCTCGAATGGACAGGAGAAGTTGAAAAAGGGGAGGGAGTAAAGTGACAATTCACGTAGATTATGTCGTTGATGCGCGCGGACTAGCGTGTCCGATGCCGATTGTTCGTACGAAAAAGGCGATGGAGCAATTACAACCTGGTCAAGTGCTTGAGGTGCAAGCAACGGATAAAGGATCGCTTGCTGATATTCAAGGTTGGGCAAAAAGTACAGGACACCAATACATCGGAACGATCGAAGAAGGGGAGGTATTGAAGCATTACCTTCGTAAGGCGAATCCTACCGAAGTGAAAGAAGAAACAAAATACCCTCATGTCGTCGCTTTAGACGAATTGCAAAGAAAAGTAGAAAACAATGAACAACCGTTTATTTTAGATGTGCGTGAAGAAGCAGAATATGCGTTTGGTCATATACCAGGGGCGTATCATATCCCGCTTGGACAATTAGAAACACGTATGAATGAATTAAACAAAAATGAGACGATTTACGTCATTTGTCGAACAGGCAATCGCAGTGACCTTGCAGCCCAACAATTAGCTGAAAAAGGATTTGCGCATGTATTTAACGTCATTCCAGGTATGACAGAATGGAAAGGAACAATGGTTAAAGGGGGAAATGAATAATGAAAAAACGTGTAGCAATTATTGCAGCAAACGGCGGTTTATTTGATGCATATAAAGTATTTAACATTGCAACAGCAGCTGCAGCAACAGAAGCGGAAGTAGCGATTTTCTTTACGTTTGAAGGATTGAATTTAATTCATAAGGAAGCGTATAAACAACTGCCGTTACCAGAAGGAAAAGAACAAATTCAACAAGGATTTGCACAAGCGAACGTCCCATCCATTCCAGAACTTGTGGGGATGGCGCAAGAAATGGGCGTGAAGTTTATCGCATGCCAAATGACGATGGATGTCATGGGATTAACAAAAGAACATTTTGTAGACGGCATTGATGTTGGTGGAGCCGTTACATTCCTTGATTTTGCGAAAGACGCTGACATTACGTTAACATTTTAAGGAGGGAAAAACATGAAAGCGGATCTTGTTGTTGATGCAAAGGGGTTAGCGTGTCCAATGCCGATTGTTCGGACAAAAAAAGCGATGGATACGTTACAATCAGGTCAAGTGCTAGAAATTCATGTTACGGATAAAGGAGCAAAAAACGATTTATCTGCATGGGCGAAATCGGCTGGTCATGAAATGATCGACATGATTGAAGAAGGCGATGTACTAAAATTTTGGGTTCGTAAAGCGTAGTGAACATCGGGAATGCGTCCCGATGTTCAATATAAGGAGTGAGCTAGCATGAGCATAGGCTTTATCGTGACGATTTTTCTCATCGGCTTCATCGGTTCGTTCATTTCCGGCATGGTTGGGATTGGTGGTTCAATTATTAAATATCCGATGTTGCTATATATCCCTCCATTGTTAGGCTATGCGGCATTCAGCGCGCATGAAGTATCAGGCATTAGCGCCATTCAAGTATTATTTGCGACGATTGGCGGTGTTTGGGCGTACCGTAAAGGTGGGTATTTAAACAAGACGTTAATTATTTACATGGGAACGAGCATTTTGATCGGTAGTTTCATTGGCGGTTACGGCTCGAAATTAATGAGCGAAGGCGGCATCAATATCGTTTATGCGGTGTTAGCTACTATCGCGGCAATGATGATGTTCGTTCCGAAAAAAGGAATTGACAACATTCCACTTGATCAAGTAACATTCAACAAATGGCTTGCTGCGTTATTAGCATTCATTGTCGGTGTGAGCGCTGGAATTGTTGGTGCTGCTGGTGCGTTTATTCTCGTACCAATTATGCTCGTCGTATTAAAAATTCCAACGCGCATGACAATTGCGAGTTCGTTAGCTATTACGTTTATTTCATCGATTGGGGCAACAGTAGGAAAAATTACGACAGGTCAATTTGATTTTTGGACGGCGTTCATTATGGTTGTTGCAAGTTTAATTGCTTCCCCGATTGGAGCGAATGTTGGTAAAAAAGTAAATACGAAAATATTACAGTTTATTTTAGCAGCACTTATTGTAGCTACGGCAATCAAAATTTGGTTGGATATTTTGTAAAAAATGTTGAAATGTTCATCCTTTATGTTATAATACTAGTAGGGGTATATAAAATATCGGAACATAAAGGAGGAGTAGTGAGATGAAACAAGTAACTGTATATACAACAACAACATGTCCATATTGTACATTGTTAAAAAATTTTCTAGTTGAACGAGGCATTCCGTTTAAAGAAGTGAACTTGCATCAACATCCTGAAGCTGTTGATTATGTTGTTCGTTCGACAGGGCAAATGGGAGTGCCACAAACAGAAATTAATGGGCGTTGGGTGATTGGATTTGATCCTCAACGAATTATGCAATTGTTGCAACAATAATTTTTTTATCTATATTAATACCATATAAGGTATAAAGGAGAGGTGGATGACATATGTCAGTATATGCGTTAACAGCACAACAAATAAACGAGATGATTGTAAATAAAGAACCGTTTTTCTTATTTGATGTTCGCAATGAGTCAGACTTTGCGGATTGGAAAATTGAAGGGGAACAAATTGAATATTTAAATATCCCTTATTTTGAATTAATTGATGGTGTTGAGCCAGTATTAGAGCGTTTGCCAAAAGATAAAAAAATCGTCGTCGTTTGCGCAAAAGAAGGGTCTTCTATGATGGTTGCGGAAATGCTCGCCGAAAAAGGATTAGAAGTATTTTATTTAAAAGGCGGCATGAAAGCTTGGAGCGAATATTTATATCCAGTTGTTGTTTACCAAGATAACGACATAAAAGTATATCAATTTATTCGTGTCGGTAAAGGTTGTCTTTCTTACATGGTCGTATCAGGAAAAGAAGCTCTTATCATTGACCCTTCTCGTTTTATCGATGTGTATAAACAAGTGTCAGAAAAAGAAAATGTAACGATTACTCATATCGTTGACTCGCATTTGCATGCAGACCATATTTCAGGCGGATATGAATTGGCGAAACAAACAGGAGCAAAGTACTACTTAATGAAAAGTGAAGGAGCCGTATTTGAATTCGAGCCGCTTGAAAACCATGATCGCATTGAATTTGAAAAAGTCAGCTTAGAAGTATTAGCGATTAAAACACCAGGTCATACTCCGGGAAGTGTATCGTTCTTCGTAAACAATAAATTGTTATTCTCGGGCGATACCATTTTCGTCAGCGGCCTTGGTCGACCAGACCTTGGTGGAAAAGCGCGCGAGTGGGCAAAAGACTTGTATGACACAGTGTATAACAAAGTTGCACAAATTGCCGATGACGTCATCGTTCTCCCTGCGCACTACGCAAACTTTGATCAAGAAGTGAATGAGCAAGGATATATCGGTAATACGTTAGGCAATATTCGTCAAATGAATGAAATTATGCAAGGGAAAACGAAAGAGGAGTTCGTTGAACATGTGGCGCAGTCAGCAGCTTCTGAAACACCACCGAACTTTGAAGACATTATTGCGATTAACCGTGGTGTCAAAGAAGCAACGCCAGAGCAACAACAAGAACTAGAAATTGGTCCGAACCGTTGCGCTGTTCACCATACACATTAAAACAAAATACCCCAATTTGTTGGGGTATTTTGTTTCTAGAATGAAAGGAGATGAACAAATGGAAAAGAAGGAGAAAACAACAATTATTTTATTTAGTGGTGATTTAGATAAAGCGATGGCAGCGTTTATTATTGCCAACGGTGCTGCGGCTTATGATCATGATGTGACGATTTTCTTTACCTTTTGGGGATTAAATACGTTACGAAAAGAAGAAAGCGTGTCTGTGAAAAAAGGATGGCTTGAAAAAATGTTTGGCTGGATGATGCCAAAAGGAGCGAATCGACTAGGATTATCGAAAATGAACATGGGCGGACTCGGTCCAAAAATGATTAAACATGTGATGAAAAAACATAACGCGATGACGCTCCCGCAATTAATTGAAATGGCACAAGAGCAAGGAGTGAAACTTGTCGCTTGTACGATGACAATGGATTTATTAGGCATTAAGAAAGAAGAATTAATTGATGGTGTTGAACTTGGAGGGGTCGCTGCTTATTTAGGAGATGCGACAGAAGGAAAAGTAAATTTATTTATTTAAGCCTCGCTTATAGCGAGGTTTTTTTCGGTTTTATGAAACTTTTTGGACACAATAGTCGTATACAATGTATGTGAAAGTATTCTCTTTTATTTTCGTTCATTTTTCATTACAATATAAAATGAAGGAGGGATGATGTAATGTTTTTTCATCCAATGGATTTTCTTATTTTGATCGCCTTTGCCGTATCTATTTGGGCGCAGTTTAAAGTAAAAGGAAACTTTAACAAATGGTCAGATGTACCTGCTTCAGCTGGTTTAACAGGGGCAGAAGTGGCACGTCTTATTCTTGACCGTCACGGTTTATATGATGTGCCAGTAGAGCTTGTGCCAGGAACACTTACAGATCATTACGATCCGATTGCTCGCGCTGTTCGCTTATCAGAGCCTGTGTACTATGGTCGTTCGATCGCTGCAGTTTCGGTAGCGGCTCATGAAGTTGGTCATGCGGTGCAACATCAAGAAGCATACGGTGCGCTCGTATTACGTCATCGCATGTTCCCGTTAGTGAATTTTACGTCTGGAATTGCTCCTTTCCTTCTCTTAGGTGGGTTTTTATTACAACAATTTTCTTTAATTGGTCTAGGGATCATTTTATTCTCATTTGCGGTAGCATTCCAAGTTATTACGTTGCCAGTTGAGTTTAATGCAAGTTCGCGTGCAAAAGACTATATGATTGCGGAAGGTATTATTCGCAATGAGGAAGAACGCGGAGTCAATAAAGTATTAAATGCCGCGGCACTAACGTATGTTGCTGCAGCGCTTATTTCGGTGTTAGAATTAATTAAGTACGTGCTTATTTTTGTACAAGGAAACAATGAAGATTAATCAATAGGAGGTGGCATCCGCACGCATTATGCGTGCGGACGTTCGTTGGACATATTTAGTTTATGGATGATCGTTTTTCTTATTGCGCTTACTGGTTTTTTTGTCGCTTCGGAATTTGCGATTGTGAAAGTGCGCCCGTCACGTATCGATCAACTCATTGAGGAAGGAAACAAAAAAGCAGTGGCAGCCAAACATGTTATTACTCATTTAGATGAGTATTTATCCGCCAATCAACTAGGGATTACAATGACATCACTCGGTCTCGGTTGGCTTGGAGAACCAACGGTGGAACGAGCGCTTCGGCCGCTTTTTGATGAGTTTGATGTATCGCCATCATTTGCCCATGGTGCTTCTTTTATTGTTGCATTTGCGATAATTACGTTTATTCATGTCGTTGTTGGTGAATTAGCACCGAAGACGATTGCGATTCAAAAGGCGGAAACCATTACGCTATGGACAGCGCGCCCACTTATGTTGTTTTATCGTGTCATGTATCCGTTTATTTGGTTGTTAAATGGGTCTGCGCGTTTAGTCGTTCGTTTATTTGGTTTTCAGCTATCTAATGAACAAGAATTGGCTCACTCCGAAGAAGAACTGCGTCTTTTGTTATCAGCAAGCTATAAAAACGGAGAAATTAATCATACGGAATATAAATATGTGAATAACATTTTCCGATTTGATGACCGAGTCGCAAAAGAAATTATGGTTCCACGAAAAGAGATTGTTGCGCTAGATGTGAACGATTCGATGGAACATGTGTTACAAACGATTCGTGAAGAAAAGTATACGCGTTATCCTGTCATTGATGGGGACAAAGACCATATACTCGGTTTAATCAATGTGAAAGAGTTGTTTACTGATCTCGTTGCGAACTGTCAAGAGCGAAAACAGTTGCGTGAATATATTCGCCCAGTTATTCAAGTAATTGAAACGATCCCGATTCAAGATTTGCTTGTGAAAATGCAAAAAGAGCGTATTCATATGGCCATTTTAGTTGATGAGTATGGCGGAACGTCTGGTTTAGTGACGGTAGAAGACATATTAGAAGAAATCGTCGGGGAAATTCGTGATGAATTCGACATCGATGAGACGCCGCTGATTCAAAAAGTAGATGAGGACCGTACAATTGTAGATGGAAAAGTGCTCATTCATGAAATTAATGATTTGTTCGGCTTAGAAATTGATGACACCGATGTCGACACGATTGGTGGATGGATGTTAACAGAGCGTTATAATATTCGTCCTGGAGAACAAATTGAGTTTGGTGGTTACGTTTTTAAAGTCTTGCAATTGGACGGTCATCATGTGAAAAAAATTGAAGTGACACGTCTTCCCCATAACGTAGATGTAGTCACAGATATGAATGAAGAGGCAGCGTTATAATAACGTGCCTCTTTTTATGTGACCGAAAATGGTTTCATCAGGCAAAGCGGAACAAGTGATACGCTCCCCAGTAAACGGATGTAGGAACGATAAAGAGAACGCATGTAACGCTTGTCGATCGATCCACGGTTTTCCTCCATATAACGTATCACCAACTAATGGATGGCCAATATAGCTCATGTGGACACGAATTTGGTGCGTTCGTCCTGTATCAAGCGTGAGACGAACAAGTGATACGTGCTTTTGTTTGTCATATTGGAGACGTTCATAGTGCGTGATAGCTGTATCTCCTGTTTTTGATACGCGGCGTCTTGTTGGATGATGGCGATCACGGCCGATCGGTGCTTCGATCGTTCCCTTTTTTTGTTTGACATATCCGTGAACAAGTGCAATATATGTGCGATGAATCGTTCGTTTCGCTAAATATTGATCCAGAATAGCCCCAGCCAGTGCATGCTTGGCGAATAAAATAACGCCGCTTGTATCGCGATCGAGCCGATGAATATGACGAACTTTACTATAAATGCCTTCACATTGAAAGTGGAAGGCTACAGCGTTTGCTACCGTATTTGTTTGACTCGGCTGCGTCGGATGGACGTCTATATGCGCTCGTTTGTTAACGACGAGCACATGATCGTCTTCAAATACAATATGAAGCGGTGCGTATGTCGGAGTTGGTTCGATTTGTTCTTCTTTTATACGAACACGAATGCGATCGTTCGGTGAAATGATTGTATGAAAAGGAACGATGTTGTCGTTGATGGCTACACCTTTTGTCATTCGCCATTCGTGTAACATTTTTTTAGGAACGAACCATTTCGTTTGGAATGCTTGTTCGAGCGATAAACCGCTCCATGATTTTGGCGCTTCAAACAGAAGCCAGTTTCCTTTCTTTTGCACATTCATTCGTCTCACTCTTTCTGTACAATAAATTACCAACACCATAAAGTGCGTTGATATGTTACAATTTCGTTATACATTAGGAAATAAAATGGAAAAAAGGTGAGGCAATTGAAAACCGTTTACGTTGCTACGGAAGAACAAAAGCAATATATTCATTCGCTTATTGAACAGTTTTATACATGTATTTTTCCAAAATATTTTACAGACGATGAAATTGAAACGTTTCAATCGCTCGGTGTATTACAATTTGAAGCGTCCACATATGACGGAACGTTGAAAGAGGCATTTACGATTATTTCTGCATTGCAATCACTACAAGCCATCATTGAGTTTGTTTCGTTCCATCATCGTTCCGCTCATTATGAACAGCTATTTCAGCGAAATATTGAGCAGCTAGAACAGCATGGTATTAGTTTTCCACTCACTCTTGAACATTTTTTGCATCAAAGAGATGAGTATGTAAGCATGTATATGAAGCCTATTCATGCTTGGGTGATGTAAAAAAGCCTTCGTGATGAAGGCTTTTTATTCCATTTGTTCAAACCATTTTCGAAATACGTCTTCCTCGTAATATCCTTCAATACGCGCGACTTCTTGTCCATTTTTAAAGTGAACAATGGTCGGTGTTGCCTCGATATGATACTCATCCCAACCTTCTTCAAATTCAAGCAGGTTAAATTGTTTTAAGTCAATGCCCATCTTCTGCGCGAGTGGAGCAACGATTGGTGTCGTTTTTTTACAAAATTCACATGTGGAACTGTAAAAGTAAACGGTTATCGTTTCTTTCTTGTTTAATGCTTCTCTTAATTCGTTAGGTAAAATAATGTTTTGATAGTTCGGGTCATCGAGAAGATCGATCGTCGCTGGGTGCAACTCTTCTTTTCCGAATGGATTTCCTTCTGCTTTTTGTTTTTGCGTATAAGACGTAATCCAAGCGAGCGCCCCGAATAAAATGATAATGATCCCACCGAAAATAAGCAATTTTTTCATTCGTCTTTCCCTTCTTTCTCCATTTTTATAAGACGATAGCTTATGATGCTAATGAAAATAAAAGCAATAAGTGCTAAAAACGGAATGGTAATAAATCCGAACCAGTTGATGTACTGTCCTGTACATGGTACAATGCCGCACGATGGAGCTGTATCACGGAAAAATGTTATTTTTTGAATGAGATAATGATAAGAAGAAATCGTGCCACCGATAATAGATAACATTAGTGTATAACGGGCGATTTTAAAATCTTTGCGCACAAAAGCCATGCCAAGTAAAAATACTTGCGGATACATAAAAATGCGCTGATACCAGCAAAGTTCACATGGAATAAACTTCATTATTTCGGAAAAATAAAGGCTGCCAAGTGTAGCGATTAGCGCAACGCTCCACGCAGTTAATAAATGATTTTCTTTCTGCGCCATGATTCCACCTTCTTATTTTTTACTCTTTGTTCATTATAGTACATCAAAAGAAATAATGTAAATTGCGACGATATTTTACTTACATAATGAACGAATGAACGCAAACAATAAAAAGCGAAAGGGGAGGATGATATTGAATCATACAGTTGAATCGATTATGACACGCCAAGTGGCAACGGTCACACCAGATCAGTCCGTTCAAGAGGCAGCACAGTTAATGAACGAACATAATATCGGTGCCATTCCTGTTGTTGAAAACGGAAAAGTAAAAGGAATGATTACTGACCGTGACATCACTCTTCGTACAACAGCACAAGGGTTAACCCCTTCGACACCTGTTTCACAAGTGATGACAAGCGATGTTGTCACAGGTACGCCAAACATGAGCGTGAATGAAGCAGCGAAAGTGATGGCGAAAAATCAAATTCGTCGTTTGCCGATCGTACAAAATAATGAGCTTTGTGGTATCGTTGCACTTGGTGATATCGCAACAAACCAAGCATATGATGAGGCGGCAGAACAAGCATTATCTGAGATTTCCGAACCTTCATATCATTAAACAAGAAAGGGGCTTCTTTTGAAGGAGCTCCTTTTTCGCTATGAAAAAGGAATTTGTATAAAGAAGCGAGAATAAGTTACAATGAGCAACGGATATGGAGGGATAAACGTGACTTGGAAAACAGTATACGAACGTTGGAAAGAAGCGCAATTAGATGAAGAGCTACGCGCGCATTTGGAGCAACTAGAGCAAGATGAAAAATTGCTAGAAGACTGCTTTTACAAAACGTTAGAGTTCGGTACAGGAGGTATGCGCGGCGAAATCGGACCGGGAACGAACCGCATGAACATATATACGGTGCGAAAAGCATCGGCAGGATTAGCACGATACATCGCGTCGTTTGGGGAGGAGGCGAAGAAACGGGGAGTTGTGATCGCATACGACTCGCGTCACAAGTCGCAACAGTTTGCGATGGAAGCAGCCAAAACGCTTGCCACCCATGGTATTCAGACGTACGTATTCGATGAGCTTCGCCCGACACCGGAGCTTTCATTTGCGGTCCGTCATTTACGTGCTTTTTCGGGTATTGTCATTACCGCAAGCCACAACCCACCAGAGTACAACGGGTATAAAGTATACGGAGAAGACGGGGCGCAATTGCCACCACACATTGCCGATGTTGTTATTGCATATGTCAATGCGATTGAAAACGAATGGGAACTCGTGGTTGAACGAGAAGAGGTATTAAAAGAAAAAGGACTTATTCAAATGATTGGCACAGAGATTGACGATGCATACATACAAAAATTAAAAACGATTTCGCTACATCCAGAACTCTCTCACGAAGTTGATGTCAAAGTCGTATTTACACCGCTTCATGGCACAGCAAATAAGCTCGTTCAACGTGGATTAAAGGAATTCGGCTATAAACACGTGTTTGTTGTAAAGGAACAAGAACAACCGGACCCGAATTTTTCAACGGTAAAATCGCCAAATCCAGAAGAACATGCTGCGTTTGAATTAGCGATTCAGCTTGGAAAACAAGTCGATGCAGACGTGTTAATTGCAACAGACCCGGATGCGGATCGTTTAGGCATTGCGGTAAAAAATGAACAAGGAGAATACATCGTTTTAACAGGCAATCAAACAGGTGGATTGTTACTTCATTACATTCTTTCACAAAAGAAAGAAAAAGGGATATTGCCACCAAACGGGATTGTATTTAAAACGATCGTCACATCTGAATTTGGGCGTGCGATTGCTAAGTCGTTTGGAATCGAAACGATGGATACATTGACAGGGTTTAAATTTATCGGTGAAAAAATTAAACAATATGAACAAACAGGAGAGTATGTATTCCAATTTGGATACGAAGAAAGCTACGGCTATTTAATTGGTGATTTTGCCCGTGATAAAGACGCGATTCAAGCTGCTGTGTTAGCTGTTGAAGTGTGCGCGTTTTATAAAAAGCAGGGCTTATCTTTATACGAGGCACTTATGCGATTATTTGAACAATATGGATATTATCAGGAAGGGTTGCGTTCGCTCACACTAAAAGGAAAAGAGGGGGCGGAGCGAATCGAGGCGTTACTCGCCACGTTCCGAAATGAGCCGCCGACGTTTGTTGCTAATCAGCGCGTCGTGACTCGTGAAGACTATAAGACGAGTGAGAGGGTGTATGTGGAAACAGGCGAAAAAGAAGCAATCGATTTACCAAAATCGAACGTGTTGAAATATACGTTAGAAGATGGCTCGTGGTTTTGTGCGCGTCCGTCTGGCACAGAGCCGAAAATGAAATTTTATTTTGGTGTAAAAGGGCAGACACTTGCAGAAGCAAAACAACAATTGGGACAATTAGAAACAGCGGTGATGGAGCGGGTATATACGTTAACAGCTGATAAGGTGTAATGCTTTATCAGTTGTTTTTTGAATGTAGAACAAGTAATATGAAGGCGATGATGTAGAAAGGGTGAGTTCAGCATGTTACGAGGACAAGTAGCAATTGTGACGGGGGCATCTCGTGGCATCGGTTTAGCGATTGCACATAAATTAGCGGAACAAGGGATGCAGCTCGTATTAATCGGTAGTTCGTCGGATATTCACCGTGTAGGTGAGCAATTAAAAGATGTAAAAACGTTTCAAGCAGATGTATCAAATGAACAACAAATGAATGAAGTGGTTGAAGCGACCATAGCTGCATTCGGTCGCATTGATTTGCTTGTGAATAATGCAGGTATTGGTGTATTCAAATCGGTTGAAGAAACGACTGTCGAAGAATGGAAGCGGTTGTTTGAAGTAAATGTACAAGGTGTATTTATCGGGACGAAAGCCGTTCTCCCACAAATGAAAAAGCAACGTTCTGGTACGATTATTACCGTTTCATCGGACGTTGGACGATACACCATCGCAAACGGTTCGGCATATACAGCGACGAAATATGCGGTTCAAGGATTTTCAGGAAGTGTGGCTCAAGAAGTGCGCCCATACGGCATTCGTGTCGGTACGATCAATCCAGGGATGGTTGATACATACTTTGCTAACTCGACGCAAGGATTGCCTGAAAAAGCAGAATGGTTAAAGGCAGAAGACGTCGCCGAAGCCGTTGTCTATATGGCAAGCGCACCGAAACATATGTTGGTCGATGAAATCGTATTACATCCGCTTATTCAAACGTATCCGGTCGTATAAAAAGCGAAAGGAGATCGTTCCTTTCGCTCTAATAATCATATTGCATCGTAAGTGTTGGCTCTTGTTCGTACACATCCAACGCGTGGTCGATGTAACGCAACAATGCATTTAATCGCTTTTGGACGACGGTATAATCTTTTTCGAAGTTGTATGCATGAAGAAACTGTTCAATTTTTTTTGAAAGTAAATCGTCTTTTGTGCGTACCATAAGAATGAGTAAATGATCCCATTCCGATCGGTACGTATAGTAAAGCGCTTTGTCGTAATCGGCTGTATGCACCGCAAACCCTCCTTATCGTGAGGAGCTATATGTAGTTTATGAAAAAACGGTCATTTTTCTCGCTGTAAATGTTGTGCGATTTGGCAGAGGAGAGTTGGACATGAAGAAACACGTTGTGTATTATGAATCACCGATCGGTTGGTTACAAATCGTTGGAACGAATGAAGGAATCGAGCGGATTGATGTCGTTGAACGAGGTGAAGATCAGAACGAAAAAGTGGCGGAGCCTCTCATGCAATCGCTAGAAGAACTTGAACAATACTTCCAAAAGAAACGGACGTCGTTTTCGATGCCCTTAAAGCTCGTGGGCACTCCGTTTCAACTGCGTGTATGGGAAGCATTACAAACGATTCCTTATGGACAAACGGTTTCATATGCCGATATTGCCAAACAAATTGGGCAACCGAAAGCGGTACGGGCGGTTGGCAACGCTGTCGGCAACAATCCCATAACGATCGTTGTTCCTTGTCATCGCGTCGTTCGTACGGGTGGGGGACTTGGTGGATATGCGTGGGGAATCGAAAGAAAAAAATGGTTACTTACGCATGAAACGCGCTGAAAGCTCAGCGCGTTTGTCCTAATAGCCATTTCGCATACGGTGAGTTGGCTGGTAAAATGACAACCGTATCTTCGCCGATCGTTGTCTTATACGATTCGAGCGTACGGTAAAATGAGTAAAATTCAGGATCTTTTGCGAATGTTTCGTTATAAATTCGTGCTGCTTCTTGTTCACCTGCTGCGCGAATGCGCTCCGCATCTGCTTGCGCTTTAGCGAGCATTTCTTTCACTTCGCGATCTGTTTGCGCGATAATACGTTGTTTTTGGGCATCCCCCATTGATAAATATTCTTGTGCTTTTGATTCACGCTCAGAAATCATACGTTTATAAACGGACTGTTCGTTTTCTTCCGGTAAGTCAATACGTTTTAAGCGCACATCTACAACGCGAATGCCGTAGCTGTCTTTTTGTAGTAGGTCGTTTACTTTCGCTGTTACTTCGTCATTTAAA
Organism: Anoxybacillus sp. CHMUD; assembly: GCF_013096965.1. NCBI lineage: Bacteria > Bacillati > Bacillota > Bacilli > Caryophanales > Anoxybacillaceae > Anoxybacillus > Anoxybacillus sp. CHMUD. The sequence continues at coordinate 185,628 of NZ_SDLG01000003.1, read as the reverse complement.
CTACCGCGTGATGATTTTTCGTCGTTAATAATTTCATCGTAATTTAACTGTCCAAGCTCGGTGCGGACAATGGAGAAAATAAATTCGTCCATTTTCGATTCTGCATTTTCTAACGTGCGCGCGTTTTGAATCATCTCTTTTGGGTTTGTAATTTCCCAAATGGCGTAATGGTTGACGAGAATGCGTTTTTTATCTTTTGTATTAATTTCTGCTTCGGCGACGTCATAAAAAATTTGGGCTTTTGGCAACGATGTTACGCTTTGAATAAAAGGAATTTTAAAGCGTAATCCTGGCGTTTGATCAATGCGAACAATTTCACCAAATTGACGTACAACTTTATATTCATTTTCATGAACAATGTAGACGTTTGTTAAAGCGATAACGAGTAAAACAAGTCCGATGACTCCCCCGATAAAAAAACGAAACCATTTCGTTGGCAGTTTATCTTTCAAGCTAATGACGTTTTGATCATCTTGAAAGTTTGTCATTCGTTACCACTCCCTTGCTCTTTCTTTTTCTCTGTCGTTTGTTTTTCGATCGGTTGGATTGGTAAATATTTTAACGTATTGCCATCGTCGTTCATAATGTAAATGCGTGTGTACGGTAGGACTTGTTCAAGCGTTTCAATCATTAACCTCTGTTTTGTAATGTCTTTTGCGTTTTTATATTCTTCGTATAAGGCATTAAATTTAGCGACATCTCCATACGCTTTTTCGATGCGTGCCACTTTGTCAGCTTCCGCTTGGGAGATGAGAGCGTCTTTTTCCCCTTCGGCTTCTTTCGTTCGTTTGTTGCGATATTTATTCGCTTCGTTAATTTTTGTGTTCATTGTTTCGCGCGCATCTGTGACATTTGTAAATGCTTTGCGCACTTCGTCGTTCGGTAAGTCAACGTCCTGTAATTTCACAGCTAAAATGGAAATGCCGATATCATATTTTTTCATTAATGCGGTGAGCAATTCGCGCACATCCGCTTCAATTTTTGCTTTACCTGATGTTAACGCATCATCAATTTTTGAACTGCCGATGACGCTACGCAAAGAAGCAGACGTCGCATTATATAAAATTTGTTCCGGTTCGTATGAGCGATAAAGAAATTTTGCAGGATCAGTAATTTTCCATTGAACAACCATATCGGCAAGAACAATATTTTCATCACCTGTAATCATTTTCGTATCGCCTTGGTTTGTAGCGACAACTTTTCCGTTTTCTTCTTTGTAGCCAAACTGTAAACTAAACGTTTCTCGCGACAACGTTTCGACCGTTTGAATCGGCCAAGGAAGTTTAAAATGTAGTCCGGGTGTTGTCACTTCTTCATCGATTTTACCAAATGTTAAAATAATGGCTTGTTCTGACTCATCGACGGTGTACCATGATGTTAGTGCAGCAACAAGAAGAAAAATGCCAGCAATCGACCCGATGACGATGCCTGTAATAGAGCGCTTACCCATATAAATCCACCTTTCTTGTTATTTATATGTATGTACGGAAAAAACAGAAAAAAGTTTCAATAAAAAAGCTACTGATCCCTCAGTAGCTCATATATATTTTCGCTGTACGTTTCGTCCGTCGTATGTGAATAACGTCGTTTTGTTTTCGATGATCGTTTCGATGTGAACCGCTCGGCCCCAAAGTTGATAAATGTACGGAAGCACTTTTTCTAAATATTTGACGTCAAGTTCAATGCCTTCGAACCAATGTTTTAAATACAACTCCCCGTTGCGCATGTAATCGCCATCGTTGACCGTAATATATGGAAAGCCACCGTTGACGCGCATGTTCACAAGTTGATCGCGCACATGTTCCCAATGTTTATCAACAATTTTATAGTCTTTTCCTTGTTTTTGGAATAAATACATATCTTCACGCATAACGAGTTCCTTCGTTAAATAGTTGCGCAAAAAGGAAATATCGGATTCTAATTCACGTACTTCAAATATTTTTGCACGCCCTGAACCTGGTTTGACTCCGAGCTTTTTCATTTCTTCCGTCGGATTGTCCCACCGTTTTTCAATATCTTCAAAAATTTTCAATCCTAAGTAATATGGATTAATGCTGGTGCGAGAAGGTTGGACAACACCTGCATTTAATTTGGCAAATTCGATCGCTTCATCACTCGTTAAATCCATTTCGCGTAAAATGCGTTGATGCCAATACGTTGCCCAGCCCTCATTCATAATTTTCGTTTCAAGTTGAGGCCAAAAATAAAGCATCTCTTCACGCATCATCGTTAAAATGTCGCGTTGCCATTCATCAAGCTCGCGGCTATATTCCTCAATAAAAAGCAACAAATCTTTTTCAGGTTGAGGAGGAAATTTTCTTCTTTTTTTTCGATTCGATGGTGTTTTCCTTTTTTCATCAAGCGACCATAAATCGTCATATGGGGACGGTTTCGGTGCTTCATCATCTTCTTCGTATACTTCTGTATCCGCTAACGTCCACGCTAGCTTTGGACGAAGAAGTGAAGGATCAATATGTTCTTGAATAGCTAAAACAGCATCTAAAAATTTTTCAACTTCTTGTTTCCCATATTCATGTTCGTAATGTTTAATTCGTTCGGCTGTTGCCGCCATGCTTTCGACCATGTCCCGTTTTGTGTTGCTAAAGCGAACGTTGTTTTTAAAAAAGTCGCTATGGGCAAGGACGTGTGCGACAATTAATTTATTTTGAATAAGGGTGTTTGTGTTTAATAAAAAGGCATAGCACGGATCGGAGTTAATGACAAGCTCGTAAATTTTACTTAATCCGAGATCATAATGAAGTTTCATTTTATGAAATTGTTTCCCAAAACTCCAATGGGAAAAGCGTGTCGGCATGCCGTACGCTCCGAACGTGTAAATAATATCAGCTGGGCAAATTTCATAGCGCATTTCATAAAAATCAAGCCCAAATCCTTCAGCAATTTCTGTAATTTCCGCAATCGCTTTTTCTAATGCATTTTGCTCATCACGTTTCATCGCATTCCCTCCTTATGACAATGTATGAGCGAGTGCATCATTTGATACGTCAGGAATCATTGATTGACTTTATATTTTCTTTCGTTTATATTTAACTATGTTAAATATTTATATCGTTAAAAAGGTGGGGTGTGTATGGAGCAGACGCCGTTCACCGCGCTTGTTGAGCGATTAGAGCATGCGTTTTCATTGGCCGTTCGTAAATTGGCAGCTGACTTAGCTAAGGAGGAAATCGGCTTAACGAAACCGCAGTTTTTTATTTTAAACTTGTTGTCGAAGCGTGGGAAATGTACAGTAAGTGAATTGGCGGACGAAATGTTTGTTAAACCGAGCGCCATTACTACGATGATCGATCGCTTATATAAAAGTGGGTTTGTATTGCGTGATCGAGATGAAGAGGACCGGCGTGTCGTGTATGTGCAATTGTCTGAAAAGGGGAAAGAAATGCTTCAGCATGCACGAGCGGAGCGAAGAAAAATTATTGAGCGTTATTTAAGCCAATTACAATTTGATGAGCTTGAACAGTTTGTCTATATTATCGAAAAAATTGCTGCGATAAACGAAAAAGAGGAGAAGTGAGACGTATGAAAGAACAAGCAGCGATACAAACAAGTATTGCGAATATACAACAAAAACGAGGTATTTTAATTACGGGGCTTCTTGTTGCGATGTTGTTTGGGGCGTTAGATGGCACGATTGTTGGGACAGCGTTGCCACGCATTGTTGGCGAACTTGGTGGGTTGAGTATGATGGCTTGGCTGACAACCGCTTATATGCTCACATCGACAACGATCGTTCCGATTGCAGGGAAGCTCGCTGATTTATTTGGACGAAAGTCGATTTATGTTACAGGGTTAGCAATTTTTATTATCGGCTCAGCGCTATGTGGCATGGCGGAAACAATGAATCAGCTTATTATTTTCCGAGCCATTCAAGGCATTGGTGGAGGTATTATGATGCCGATGGCGATGATCGTCATTGGTGATTTATTTACGGGAGCAGAGCGGGCAAAATGGCAAGGTGTATTTGGTGGCGTATTTGGATTAGCGTCTATTCTCGGTCCACAAGTTGGTGGATGGATTGTGGATTCGTTAAATTGGCGCTGGGTATTTTACATTAATCTTCCTGTTGGTATATTAGCCATTGTTCTCATTTCGCTCGGTTTGCATAATCATCGCGTCGCTGAGCGAGTAAAGCTTGATTTGGCAGGCATGTTTACGATGGTTGTAGCTGTTGTTTCGTTGTTGCTTGCCTTAACGTTCGGTGGCGATAAATACGATTGGCTATCGTGGCAAATTATTTCTTTACTAGCTAGCTCGGTCGTTTTCTTTAGTTTATTTGTATTTGTAGAGCGAAAAGCAGAAGAGCCGATTATGCCGATTCATTTATTAAAAAATAAAACGTTTGTTGTGCTTAATAGCGTCGGGTTTTTTATGTCTGTCGGCATGTTTGGAGCGATTATGTTTGTACCGCTCTTTATGCAAGGCATTATTGGCATGAGCCCATCAGAATCAGGAACGATGATGTTTCCGATGATGTTTGCGCTTATTATCGCAAGTATGATCGGTGGACGACTTGTACAAAAAATTGGTGTTCGCCCGCAAGTGATTGTTGGGATGGTGCTTGTGGCGCTTGGCTTTTTCTTATTGTCAACGATGGATGTCGATACGAATAAATGGACAGCGATGTCATTTATGGCGACGCTCGGTTTTGGGCTAGGATTCGTCAACCCAGTTATTACGCTCGCGTTGCAAGAAGTATTTCCGAAGTCGCAGCTCGGCATTGTAACATCATCGAGCCAGTTTTTCCGGCAAATTGGAGGAACGTTTGGGGCGACGTTGTTAGGGGCGATTATGAATCATCGTTCGAAAGATTTATTAGAAGCGAAGTTTCTTCCGTTGTTAGAACAATTGCCAGCGCAAGCGCAAGAATTGCCAGCGCAAGCGCAAGCGATGACAGATTCATTTAAGCAACTTGTTGAATCGAACCCGCAAAGCGTATATTCCGTCATTTTAAATCCGGATACGTTGAAAAAAATTCCTGAACAAATGCAACAAATGTTTGTGCCTGTATTAAAACAAACGCTTGTTGATGCGTTAAGCGATGTATTTTTGTATGGATTGATTTTCGTTGGCATCGGCTTTATTTTTGCAATGTTTATTGGTCGCATTACGATTTCTAATCGAACGAATAAAGTGAATGAAATGGAATAAAATATAAGTATAAAATAGGCAACGATGATGAATCGTTGCTTATTTTTGTTCGCAGTTAAACCGTTTGCGCAATAAAAACGAAATTTTTTATGAAAAAGTGCAACTTCCTCTTTCAACAAAGCTGTTTGTATATTAACATGAAAGAGTAAAGAATATTGAAAGCGATTTATGCTGAATGGATTGAGGAGGATTTGGCGTGAAAAAAGCTTGGTGGAAAGAAGCGATTGCATATCAAATATATCCAAGAAGCTTTATGGACTCAAACGGAGACGGCATCGGTGATTTACAGGGAATTATCCAAAAGCTTGACTATTTAAAAGACCTTGGAATCGATGTCATATGGATTTGTCCGATTTATAAATCACCGAATGCTGACAATGGCTATGACATTAGTGATTATCAAGACATCATGGAGCAGTTCGGGACGATGGAAGATTTCGATCAATTGCTTCGAGAAATTCATAAGCGCGACATGAAAGTTATTTTAGATCTCGTCATTAACCATACGAGTGATGAACATCCTTGGTTTATTGAATCGCGCTCATCACGGGACAATCCAAAGCGCGATTGGTACATTTGGCGCGATGGAAAAAACGGCAAAGAACCGAACAATTGGGAAAGCATTTTTGGTGGCTCGGCATGGGAATATGACGAGGCGACGGATCAATATTATTTGCATGTGTTTGCAACGAAGCAACCGGATTTAAATTGGGAAAATGAAGATGTTCGTCGTGCGTTATATGACATGATTAATTGGTGGCTCGATAAAGGCATTGATGGGTTCCGTGTTGATGCGATTTCACACATTAAGAAAAAAGAAGGTCTCCCTGATTTACCAAATCCAAAAGGACTTGATTATGTCCCTTCATTTGACGGACATATGAATCAAGAAGGGATTATGGACTATCTTCGTGAGTTGAAAATGCAAACGTTTGCGCGTTATGACATCATGACAGTTGGAGAAGCGAACGGAGTAACGGTCGAGGAGGCAGAAGATTGGGTCGGTGAAGAAAACGGCATTTTTAATATGATTTTTCAGTTTGAGCATCTTGGACTTTGGCAAAAAGGAACAGATGGCGGTGTCGATGTTCGGAAATTAAAACGTGTATTAACGAAATGGCAAAAAGGATTAGAGGGTGTTGGCTGGAACGCACTATTCCTTGAAAACCATGACCAGCCTCGTTCCGTGTCGACGTGGGGAAATGACGAACAATATCTTGTTGAAAGTGCCAAAGCATTAGGGGCATTATATTTCCTTATGCAAGGAACGCCGTTTATTTATCAAGGGCAAGAAATTGGCATGACGAACGTCCGATTTGAAACGATTGATGAATATGACGATGTCGCCATCAAAAATTATTATCGTATTGAACGTGCTAAAGGGCGTTCTCATGAAGAAGTGATGCAATGGATTTGGAAAAACGGTCGTGACAATTCACGCACGCCGATGCAATGGTCTGATGATGAAAACGCCGGATTTACAACAGGAACACCTTGGATTGGTGTGAATGAAAATTATAAACAAATTAATGTCAAAAAACAGTTGCACGACCCGAACTCTGTGTTAAACTTTTACAAACGCATGATTCAACTAAGAAAACAGCATGACGTATTTGTTTACGGAACATACGATTTAATATTAGAAAACCATAAAGCAATTTACGCATATACGCGCACGTTAGGTGATGAAAAAGCGATCGTCATCGTGAACTTAACAGACCGAAAAACAATGTATCGTTACGATTCATTGAAATTAAATAGCGAGCAATTGGTGTTAGCAAACTACGATGTAAAACCGCATAAACATGCGACACGCTTTACATTGCGTCCGTATGAAGCGCGTGTATATTTGGTGAAATAATGAAAATCCCCTTTTCCGACATGGAAAAGGGGATTTTCACATTTATTTGCGTGAATGCACTTCGTAAATGGCAAATTTCAAATAATCGCCTTCATCGGCGGCAAGTAGTTTTGGATGGTCATATCCTGCACCGCTCCAATGAATTTGACGTAAAATTTTCTTCGCATCAAACGCTGCTTCCGTAACCATCGCTTGAAACATATATGGATGCACATGATACGAACAACTTGCTGTCACGAAAAAGCCGCCGTCTTTCACTAACTTTAAGCCGTTTAAATTAATATCTTTATAGCCGGCAAGCGCCTTTGGCACCGCATGAGCGGATTTTGCAAACGCTGGTGGGTCAATAATGACGACATCCCATTTTTTCCCCTGTTGTACGCATTCGCGTAAGTAGTCAAACGCGTTCGCAACGACGAAATCCACATTTGTAAATCCGTTTAACTCTGCGTTTCGCTTTGCTGTTTCAATCGCATGTTCAGAAATATCGACAGCGGTCACATGTTTTGCTCCGTATAAGCAGGCGTTTAACATAAATGAACCTGTATGCGTAAAACAATCGAGCACGGTTGATTCGCTTGTAATCAGCGGCTTGATGGCAGCACGATTTTGACGTTGATCGAAGAAAAATCCTGTTTTTTGTCCGTTTTCGATATCGACAATGTATTTCACGCCGTTTTCTTCAATTTGTACGTTCGTATCGCACGTGCCGTACCAAAATCCTTTTTCTTGTTTTAATCCTTCTAATTCGCGCACGTGAACGTCGTTGCGCAAATAAATCGCTTTCGGTTGAAAAACGTCAAGAAGCGCTTGTAAAATCCATTCTTTTCTTTTTTCCATGCCGAGCGATAAAATTTGCACAACGAGCACATCTTCGTACTTATCAACGATGAGCCCAGGTAAAAAATCGGCTTCTCCATAAACGGCGCGACATGAACGAACGCCCGGAATCATCCGTTCGCGATACGCCCATGCTTGACGAATACGGTTCATAAAAAATTGCGCATTTAATTCGTCGTTTGGATTTTGCGTTAACACGCGCACGATCATTTGTGATTTTGGATTAATATATCCTTTCGCTAAAAAGTGACGTTGATGGTTATATACGTTGACGAAATCCCCCGGTTCAAAATCTCCTTCAATATAATCGACTTCGCTTTGAAACACCCACGGATGTCCAAGCTCGAGCCGTTTTTTTCTTTTTCGTTTTAAAAATACATTTGCCATACATCCCACTCCTGACTATATATTCGCTACTTTAGCATACAGGAAGAACACGATGCGCGCAAATGGTGGAGAAAAATATTTGACAATTCCATGAAATATGCTAATATTAGTGACAAAGTGAATGATGCAAATGTATTCCACTAGGGGGGCCTTTAGATAGGCTGAGATCAAAGTGTGCCTTTGAGACCCTTAGAACCTGATCTGGCTCATACCAGCGTAGGGAAGTGGAAACGGTGCGAAGTGTGTCTCTTATTAATTTCCATCGTTTACAACCACTTTCTTTGCGCAAAGAAAGTGGTTTTTTATTTTTCTTAAGGGGGAGAGGTTATGTTGTTTTCAGAGCAGTTGCGCAAGGCTGTCGATCCGATTTGGGAAGCGAGCTTTCATCATCCGTTCGTGAAGGAGCTCGGGGAAGGAACACTTGATTTACGTTGTTTTCGCTATTATGTATTACAAGATTCATATTATTTGACACACTTTGCAAAAGTGCAAGCGCTTGGCGGGGCGATGGCTGATGATTTACAAACGACCGCAAGCATGGCGCATCATGCGCAAAGTACGTATGAAGCTGAGCTTCGTTTACATGAAACGTTTATGAAAGAGCTCGGTATTACAGAAGAAGAAAAGGCGTCGTTTGTTCCTGCTCCAACTGCGTATGCGTACACGTCCCACATGTATCGCGCGTCGTTTGCAGGACGTTTTGGCGATGTATTAGCTGCCATTTTACCGTGCTATTGGTTGTATTACGAAATTGGTGAGCGGTTAAAACATTGTAAGCCGAATCATCCAATTTATGCACAATGGATTGAAGCGTACGGCTCTGACTGGTTCAAACAGCTTGTCGAACAACAAATTGCGCGTTTAAACGACATCGCAAAAACAGCTAGCGAAAAAGAGTTAGAGCGGATGAAGCAACACTTTGTGATCAGCAGTCAATATGAATATTTATTTTGGGACATGGCGTACAAATTAGAACGTTGGCCAATTGAAGAGGAGGATGTTTATGCAAACGAAAGGGCTTAAATTAACAGACGTATTAACGACCGTTGTGGTGGCGATTGTGTTTGGGATTGTGTATAAAGTGTGGGGACCGCTTTACTATGCGGTAAAACCGCTTGGACTTCATCTTGATCAACTTATTTATGGCATGTGGTTTATTGCGGCAACTGTTGCCTATTTATTAATTCGTAAACCAGGAGTGGCGCTGCTTGCAGAAGTGGCTGCGGCATCAGGAGAGTTTTTAGCTGGTTCTGAATGGGGGCTTGAGGTGCTATTTTACGGCTTTGTGCAAGGGTTGCTCGCTGAACTTGTTTTCGCTGCTTTCCGCTATAAACGTTTTGATGTGGCGGTTGTGTCGCTTGCAGCGGTTGGTTCAACGATCGCTTCATTAGTGCTTGATTTTTACAAAGGATATATCGACCAATTGGCATGGTGGAATTTAACGTTATTTATCGGTGCGCGTTTCATTGGAGCGATCATCATTGCTGGTGTATTTGCTTATTCGCTTGTGAAAGCGCTCGAAGCGACAGGTGTGACGCAATTGTTGCGTCCGACGACAAAAGAAGATTACGACTCGCTTGATAAATAGAAGGTGACATCATTGATCCATATCGAACAATTGCGCTTAAAATTTCCGGGGGCAGAAAAGCGGTTATTTACCGATGTATCGCTTTCGATTAAAAAAGGAGAAAAAGTGTTGCTTTTAGGCCCATCGGGATGCGGAAAATCCACGCTTTTGCAAGTGATGGCGGGCATTATTCCGCGCTCGATCGATGTGCCGATGAAAGCGAGTAAACTGCACATTCCAAATCGTGTAGGCTATGTGTTTCAAGATCCCGATGCCCAGTTTTGTATGCCGTATGTTGATGAAGAAATGGCTTTTGTTCTCGAAAATCTCGGTGTGCCACGTGCAGAGATGGAAGAAAAAATAGCGCACATGCTTCGTCTTGTGCGCCTCCGTCTCCCGCACGTTCATGTACCGATTCAAACATTATCTGGAGGAATGAAACAGCGGTTAGCGATTGCGTCAGTTTTAGCGCTTGAACCTGATGTGTTATGTTTAGACGAACCGACAGCACTTCTTGATGAAGAAGGAACAAAAGCGGTGTGGGAAACGTTAAAAGAAGTGGCGGAGGATCGAACCGTTGTCATTGTTGAACATAAAATTGAACACATTGTTGATTTTGTCGAGCGCATCATTTTATTTAACGAACATGGTGAGATCATCGCTGACGGCGGAACGAATGAAATTTTTTCAACGTATCGTTCGTTTATTACAGAACAAGGGATTTGGCATCCAGACGTGTGGGAAACGTATAAAAAGCCAAAAACAGCGCAACAACCGTATGCACATGGGGATGTTCTTTTACATGTACAGTCGCTTCGCGGCTTTCGACAAAAAGAAGAAAAAATAGCGGTCGACGAGTTAGTGATTCATGCGGGTGAATGGATTGCGGTTACAGGGGAAAACGGTGCAGGGAAAAGTACGTTGTTGCAAAGCTTAATGAAACTTATTCGAACAGAAGGCGATATGTATTGGCAAGGAGAGCTTGTCAAACATGAAGGATTGTTATATGACAACATTGCTTTTGTGTTCCAAAACCCCGAGTTTCAATTTGTTACAAATCGTGTAGATGATGAGTTAGCGTACTCTTTCCGTCTTGAAAAACACCCGGAGCATGAAATAGCCAAGGAAGTGGATCGACTGCTCGAACGGTTTCATTTAAGCGCGCAACGGCATTTACATCCATACCAATTGTCGATCGGGCAAAAGCGGCGACTAAGTGTTGCTGCGTCGGTGACGGAGCAACATCGCCTATTGCTTCTTGATGAACCGACGTTCGGACAAGATGCAAAAAATACGTTTGCGCTGCTCGAATGGCTTGAAGCGTATCGACAACAAGGAAAGGCAATTGTCATGGTAACACACGATGAACGTATCGTGTCTGAATTCGCGACAAGACGATGGGTCATTGAAAGCGGAAAGATTGTCGCTGATGAAATGATTGCACCGCGAATGCTTGTACGAGGTGAAATAGGATGAGATGGAGCATTGACCATCGCGAAACATGGTTGCATCAAACGAATCCGACAGCGAAATTGCTTTTCTTTTTGCCGATGTTTGTTGTGATTGTTTTTGTCCATAATCCGAACGTACTCATCAACTGGACAATCGGATTTACCGCCTTATTTATGTTGTTTAGCGGTTATCGGATGAAGCATATGCTTTTGTTTTTTGCTCCGTTTTTGTTCATTTTCATTTCTACGTCGTCGTCGATGATTTTGTTTGGAAAAGGGGAGACGACGTGGTTTCATTGGGGGCTGATTCATATTACCGAAGAAAGTTTTTACCGCGGCGTTCACCTCGGCTTTCGTACGCTTTTGTTTGCGATTTTCGGATTAATGTTTGCGCTCACGACAAAGCCGGTGCTTTTATTTTACTCGCTTATGCAACAAGCGAAAGTGAAACCGAAATATGCGTATAGTTTTTTAGCAGCTATTCGTTTATTGCCGATCATGTTAGAAGAATTTCAAACGGTTCATCAAGCGCTAAAGGTGCGACGGGCTGCCAAAGCGAAAGGATTTCGTGGCAAACTTGAATTGGTGAAACGATATGCGATCCCGCTTTTATCACAAAGTATTCGCCGCGCTCAGCGCATTGCGGTGGCGATGGAAGCAAAAGGATTTACAAATGAACGAACACGGACGTTTTATTATGAAGTGACGATGGGGAAATATGACATTTATTTACTTATCGTCATATGCGTTATCGTTGCAGCTGGATATTACGTCGCGGACGTGTTCCCATACGTGGCGATAAAGGATGTGCGGTAAGTATGAAAGAGTTCCATCTCATCTCAACAGGCAATCAGTCGATGGACACGTTTGTTCATATTTCATCGCTCGTCCATTCATATGTCGATTACATTCATATTCGTGAAAAGCATCGCTCAGCGAAAGAAATTAGCATGATTGTGGAAAAGTTGCTTGAAGCAAATGTGCCAACACAAAAAATTATCGTCAATGATCGAGTGGACGTCGCAGTCGTTTATGGCGTTGGCGGCGTTCAGCTCGCTCATCATAGTTTGGCGCCTAAACGAATAAAAGAGAAGTTTCCATTTTTGCGTGTCGGCCGATCTGTTCATACATTGGAAGAAGCAAAACAAGCGGAAGACGAAGGAGCGGACTACGTCGTTTTCGGACATATATACGAAACGAATTGTAAAGAAGGCTTGAAGCCGCGCGGGCTTTCATCGTTGCAGCAGTTGGCGAGTTACATATGCATTCCTATCGTTGCCATTGGAGGCATTAAACCTTATCATGTTCGTGATGTGTTCATGGCGGGGGCAAAAGGGATTGCGGTGATGTCTACTGTATTTGACGCGGATGATCCGCTGTATATGGTTCAACTATATCGGAAACAAATGGGGGCGAATACATGGACGTTTTAATTATTGGGGGAGGCATTATTGGCAGCAGCATCGCTTTTGAGTTAACGAAAAGAGGAGCGTCAGTTGTCGTTATTGAACGTGGTGCGCTCGCACAAGAAGCATCATCGGCCGCAGCCGGAATGCTCGGTGCGCACTCTGAGTTTGCGACAGATCATCCTCTCATTCCGCTTGCTTTAAAGAGTCAAGCGATATTTCCAGACGTCCTCGCCGAATTGTATGAGTTAACGCATATAGTCGTCCATTGGAATGAAACAGGAATGTTAAAACTGGCAACAACGATGGAAGAGTACGAAAAATTAACGGAACATTATGAATTTTGGAGGCGTATTCAATCAACACACGTCCGTTGGTTAACGGCTGATGAAGTGGCGCAAATCGAACCGCACGTACGAAATGAGTACGGTGCGATGTATACGATCGATCAACAAGTGGATGCTAAACAGCTTTCGCTTGCTTTCGCTCGGGCAGCGATGGCAAAAGGGACAAAGTTTTTACCGTATACGGAAGCGTACGATTTTATTGTTGAACAAGAACGTGTTGTAGGGGTAAAAACAACGAGTGGTTCGCTATATGCAAAGCGTATCATTATTGCGTGCGGGGCATGGACGCCAATGTTAGCTGAAAAGTTGCGGTTATCGCTACATATGTATCCGGTCAAAGGAGAATGTGTTTCGGTGATGACAGAAACCCCTCTTTTACAAGCTACTGTATTTGCGAAAAACGGCTGCTACATCGTGCCGAAAGCGAATAATCGACTTGTCATCGGAGCTAGTGCGATTGCACATTCATTTACGAAAAACGTGCAAACATGTAGCGTGCATCAATTGTTAACACGCGCAATGCAAATCGTTCCGGCTATTGCTCATTGTACATTCGAGAAAACTTGGGCAGGCATTCGTCCACAGACAAAAGACGGTCTGCCTTACATCGGGGCTCATCCACAATACGCAAACGTGTTTATTGTAACAGGACATTATCGCAACGGCATTTTATTAAGTGCGATTACAGGTCGATGTGTGAGCGATATGCTTGAAGGAAAAGAAGTACCATTTGATATGACACCGTTTTCGCCAACAAGAAAGGGGGAGGGGCATGCGTTGCATCATTAATGGTGAAATGATGGACTTGCCAGCTCACATTCGTACAGTTGCTCAATTGTTGCATCATTTTCATATTCATGAAAAAATCGCAATCGTTGAAATCAATATGGAGATTATTCCGAAAAAGAACTATGAACATAAACAGATTGCTGACGGCGATCGCATTGAAATTGTTCACTTTGTAGGGGGAGGATAATATGTTACAAATCGGTCCGTATACATTTCAATCTCGCTTATTGCTTGGTACAGGGAAATATCCGAACATCGACATTCAAAAAGAAGCTGTGGAAGCGTCGGGGGCAGAAATTTTAACGTTTGCGGTAAGACGGATGAACATTTTCGCACCCGATCAACCGAATTTTTTAGAAAAAATAGATGTAACGAAATATAAACTGCTACCGAATACGGCAGGAGCAAAAACAGCAGAGGAAGCGGTGCGTATCGCCCGTTTAGCGAAAGCTTCTGGGCTTTGTGATATGGTGAAAGTTGAAGTGATCGGATGCGACCGAACGTTGCTTCCTGATCCAGTAGAGACGTTAAAAGCGACAGAAATGCTGTTAGAGGAAGGATTTATCGTTTTACCTTACACGTCAGATGACGTCGTGTTGGCGAAGCGACTGCAACAACTCGGTTGCCATGCGATCATGCCCGGCGCCTCACCGATCGGATCAGGACAAGGAATTATCAATCCATTAAACATTCAATTCATTATTGAACAAGCAACTGTGCCTGTCATTATTGACGCAGGCATTGGTGGACCAGCGGATGCAGCGTTGGCAATGGAACTTGGGGCTGACGGAGTGTTGTTAAATACAGCTGTTGCTTGTGCGAAAGACCCAGTAAAAATGGCGAAAGCGATGAAACTTGCGATTGAGGCAGGGAGACTCGGCTATGAAGCTGGAAGAATTCCGAAAAGGCGATATGCGACAGCAAGTAGCCCGCTCGAAGGGATGAGCATCGTCTAATGGATCGTTACTCGCGGCAACAACGGTTTGCTCCAATTGGTGCAACAGGTCAGCAACGCATTCGTGAAAAACGTGTGCTCGTCGTTGGGGTAGGCGCGCTTGGAGCAGCAAATGCTGAAACGCTTGTGAGAGCTGGAGTTGGAAAAATAACGATTGTCGATCGCGACTATGTCGAGTGGAGCAATTTACAGCGTCAGCAGCTATATACGGAAGAAGATGCAATCAAACGCCTGCCAAAAGCGATGGCGGCCGCTACGCATTTGCGCGCGATAAATAGCGACGTTGTTATCGAGCCGATCGTGGCGGATGCAGATGCGCGGTTGCTTGAGTATCTTGTGGCACACGATCGCCCTCATGTCATCATCGATAGTACCGATAATTTTGATGTGCGGATGATCATTAACGATGTTTCGCAAAAGTATGCTGTGCCATGGATTTATGGGGCGTGTGTAGGTAGTTATGGATTAAGCTACGTCATTATCCCACATGAAACGCCGTGCTTACGATGTCTTCTTGAAGAAGTGCCGCTCGGTGTTGCGACGTGCGATACAGCCGGCATCATTAGTCCTGTCGTTCATATGGTTGTTGCCCATCAAACGGCAGAAGCATTGAAAATTTTAGTGAATGATGAGCGCATCAATCGAAAACTCGTCTCGTTTGATATATGGCGCGGACAATATCGCATGATTGACGTCAAACGTATAAAAAAAGACGATTGCCAATCGTGCGGCGGTAAACGAACGTACCCAGCGCTTCAATATGAAAACGAAACGAAATTTGCTGTATTGTGCGGACGTGATACTGTACAAATTCGTCCTGCGCAACGAGGGGAGCGTGAATGGACAACGCTCATTTCTTTTTTACAACAACAAGGCATTCGCATTGAAGAAAATGAATATTTACTTGCGTTTACCATTCATCCTTATCGTTTTGTCGTCTTTTCCGATGGGCGTGTATTCATTCATGGGACAAATGATATTCAGGAAGCGAAGAGACTATATTATCAATATTTGGGGTGAGGGATATGGTATATAAAGCATTGACGATTGCTGGTTCAGATAGCGGTGGAGGGGCTGGCATTCAAGCGGATTTAAAAACGTTTCACCAGTTCCGTGTGTTTGGCATGTCAGCCATCACAGCTGTAACGGCGCAAAATACGCTCGGTGTACAAGGAGTGTACCCCCTTCCAATCGAAGCGATTGAAAAACAAATCGACTCGATTGCAGTTGACTTGCCGCCAGATGCGGTGAAGACGGGGATGTTATTTAATGAAGAAATTATTGAGCTAGTTGCTCGTAAAATAAAACAGTATGGCTGGGTTCGTGTCGTTGTCGATCCGGTGATGATTGCAAAAGGTGGGGCTCCATTGTTAAAACAAGAAGCGGTAAAAGCGCTACAACATCATATGTTGCCGCTTGCTCACGTATTAACACCGAACATTCCAGAAGCGGAAGTGTTGACGAATATGCGCATTGAAACGTTGGAACAACGAAAAGAAGCTGCTAAAAAACTTCACGATATGGGTGTTCAATACGTTGTCATGAAAGGGGGACATGGAAAAGGGGATGAACTTGTCGACTTGTTATACGACGGAGAACAATTTTACGAATGGACGAGTCAAAAGATCTATACGAAACATACGCACGGTACAGGATGTACGTTCGCTGCAGCCATAACGGCGCAACTTGCAAAAGGAAAAACGGCATACGAAGCTGTTGACATAGCCAAACGATTTATTCAAAAGGCGATTGAACAAACGCTTCAAATCGGAAGTGGGCATGGACCGACAAACCATTGGGCGTTTCATGAATAAAAATGTTCACATCATTGACAAACACATTCGTTCTCACCATTGTTAAAATGAAAATGGGGAATATATTCATGGAGGGGACGAACGAGTGGAAGAGCTTTCAATTACGCTAAATATTACGTACGTGTTGCTGTTAACATTTTTTATCGGTACAACGTTGATCGAATCGTAAAAGCGACTGCGCATATGTGCAGTCGTTTTCTTTTTCAGTTAAATTTGGTATGATTGACGTATATATATTAATGATGACCACTATTTTTTATTAGGAGTGTGAATGTTCATTGGGAGATTTACCTCTGAGTTTAACGTTTTTACTTATCGCTTTAATTTTATTATCTGCCTTTTTCTCAGCCTCCGAGACAGCGTTTTCGAGCGTCAATAAAATTCGTCTGAAAAATTATGTGGATGAAAAACGACGCGGCAGTAAAAAAGCACTATATATTGCAGAAAACTTCGATCAAGCGCTCTCTACTATTTTAGTCGGGAACAATATCGTGAACATTGCCGCAGCATCTATCTCAGCTAAAGTGGCAACCGATTTGTTTGGTGGCAGCACAGGACTTGTCATTAGCACGGTTGGTATGACGATTTTAATTTTAATTTTCGGGGAAGTGTTGCCAAAGTCATTGGCGAAAGAACATGCCGAGTCGTTTTCGCTTCTTATTTCCGACGTGCTGTATATGTTAATCCAACTGTTTACTCCCGTTACAGCGCTACTTGTCATGTTGAAAAAAGTTGTATCGAAACTTGTTGGTCAGCGAGCAGATGTACCTTCTGTGACAGAAGAAGAAATTAAAGTGATGGTGAACTTAAGTGAAGAAGAAGGAGTAATCGATAATAAAGAGAAAGAACTTGTTCATCGTTCGCTCGATTTTAACGACATTTTAGTTGGCGAAATTTTCACGCCACGTATCGATATGGTTGCAGTAGAAGTGAATCAACCAGTTGAAGAAATTCGCGATATTTTTTTACGCGAACGATATTCGCGCGTTCCTGTATATGAAGGAGACATTGATAACGTCATCGGAATTTTATCGGAAAGCGACTTTTTCAGTCAACTCGTACAAGGAAAAGAAGTAAACGTGCGCCAATTGTTGCGCACACCGCTATTTGTCGTGGAGTCGATGCGCATTTCCACTTTGTTGCCGGAATTGCAAAAAAGTAAAGTGCATATGGCGATCGTTATCGACGAGTTTGGCGGTACGTCCGGACTCATTACGTTAGAAGACATTTTGGAACAAATTGTCGGCGAAATATGGGACGAACACGATGAAGCGGTAAAAACGTTTCAAAAAATTAATGATTATGAGTACGAATTTAATGCGGAATTGCCGCTTGATGAGTTTTGTGACATTTTAGGTATCGAAGAGCTAGAAAGCTCCTCTCATACGCTCGGTGGCTGGGTGTTTGAAATGTTTGAGCGCATTCCGACCGTTGGGGAGTCGTTTGAATACGAAACGCTAACAGTTACCGTCCGTCAAGTTGAAAATCGGCGCATTCGTAAAGTACTTGTTCGTATTCGCGAGCCAATTGTAGAAAATGTATAAAAAGGAAGGGGCGTTTTGCTCCTTTTTTTATTGACAATCTTCTTCAACTTTTATTACGATGAATAAGCATAAAAAACGATAAGAATAATGGGGGTTAGTATAATGAAAAAGTGGCTATTGTTGATCGCGCTGTTTATGTTTGGGGCATTGCTTACAGGTTGCGGTCAAAATGAAAAAGAAAATGATTTATTTGCTCAAATAAAAGAAAAGGGAGAATTAAAAATTGGAACGGAAGGCACGTATCCACCATTCACGTTTCACGATGAAACAGGTGAGTTAACAGGATTTGATGTAGAAATTGCTAAAGAAGTAGCGAAGCGTCTCGGAGTGAAACCTGTGTTTGTTGAAACCCAATGGGATGCGATGTTTGCTGGCTTAGATGCGAAACGTTTTGATATGATTGCAAACCAAGTCGGTATTCGTCCAGATCGTCAAGAAAAATACGATTTTTCCGATCCGTATATTACGTCAGCAGCTGTTCTTGTCGTTCATAAAGAAAATCAACAACGGACACGACAGTTTTTGCGACGTATTCAGTAAAACCCCCAAGCGATTGTCGCTTGGGGGTTTTCAGCCATGTTATTTAGTTGTGTAAGATCCACCTAATTGTTGTTGCGCCATTGCAACAAGACGTTTTGTAATTTCGCCACCAACTGAACCGTTTGCGCGTGATGTTGCATCTGGTCCAAGGTTTACACCAAATTCTTGAGCGATTTCGTACTTCATTTGATCAATTGCTTGTTGTGCACCGTATACTAATAATTGATTTGTGTTTGCCATGTTCAATCATCTCCTCGTTACATTTTTTTATGGTTGGGTTAGCTGGATTTGCACCAGCAACGCGTGATGTTTTTCACGCTGCCAAACTTGGCTTAACCCATCGACTGATGTTTGCTTGCTTGTACTACTATTTTGGGGAAAAAACATGTTATTATTCTTTTTTTTTTGTGGTAATTTTTTGTGAAGTGGGAAAGATAATGGAAAATAATAAAGCGAGGGATGAGCATGCATATTTGTCCGTTATGCAACGGTTTACGGACAATCGTTTTTTATTGTGATCAATGTGGGGAAAAATTAAAAGACGAAGGGAAATTAACAGATTATTTTGATGACTACAGTCCGTATATGGATATGGATACGATGAAGATGGTTGATGGATATGCCGATACGAGAAAGCGGCACGTCTGCGTTCATTTGTTTCATTGCTCGCATTGTGATGACGATATCGTTCAATTCATTCAAGAGTAAAAGCCCGCTCAAACGAACGGGCTTATCGATTATTTTTCATTGTTCGAACGGATGCGCAACTCTGTGTTGACATCGAAGAAATGTGCTTTATTCATATCTAACGCAAGGTCAATTGTTTGCCCTGCTTTGACGTCTGTGCGCGCATCAACGCGTGCAACGAACTCTTGGCCGCTAATTTGTGAATATACCATAATTTCTGCGCCAAGCAATTCTGCGACTTCGACATGAGCGCTTACTTTTGTGTTTTGTGATGCTTCAAGAAATACAGGCTCATCATGGAAGTCTTCTGGACGAATACCTAAAATGACTTCTTTGCCAACGTAACCTTGCTCACGAAGCACTTTCATTTTTCCTTCTGGTACGGCAATTTTTACGTCACCGATCACGAATACGCCGTCTTGTAGGACGCCACGCAAGAAGTTCATCGCTGGTGAGCCGATAAATCCGCCGACGAAAATATTTTCCGGCTTTTCATACACTTCTTTTGGTGTACCGACTTGTTGAATGACGCCATCTTTCATAACGACAAGGCGCGTCGCCATCGTCATCGCTTCTGTTTGGTCGTGTGTGACATAAATAGTCGTTGTGCCTAAACGTTGATGAAGTTTTGCGATTTCTGCGCGCATTTGTACACGCAATTTTGCATCTAAGTTAGAGAGAGGTTCGTCCATTAAAAATACTTTCGCATCACGTACAATCGCACGTCCTAATGCCACGCGTTGGCGCTGACCGCCAGATAACGCTTTCGGCTTGCGGTCTAAATATTGCTCAAGACCGAGAATGCGTGCAGCTTCGCGAACGCGACGATCGATTTCATCTTTTGGGAACTTGCGTAATTTTAATCCAAACGCCATGTTGTCATATACGCTCATATGCGGATAAAGCGCATAGTTTTGGAATACCATCGCGATGTCACGATCTTTTGGTGCTACATCGTTCATCCGTTTTCCATCGATGTAAAAATCACCTTTTGAAATTTCCTCAAGTCCCGCAATCATCCGAAGCGTTGTTGATTTTCCGCAACCGGACGGACCGACGAATACGATAAATTCTTTATCTTGAATGTGTAAGTTAAAGTCTTTTACAGCTGTGACGTTGTTGTCATAAATTTTATACACATGTTCTAAACGAAGCTCAGCCATATGTATGCCTCCTTATGCAATCGATTTCATTTGATTTAAGCATATAGAAAAACGAACGAAGCGTAAATGGACAACGTGCACAAAAAAGGAAAACGTTTTCGGGCAATGTGCCTAATGGTGTTCGTGAAGCAAAATCGCTAAATATACAGTCAGTGCCCCTTTAAACTGTTTGATATCAATACTTGTTTTTTCGATAAACTTATCGATACGATATTGCAAACTATTGCGATGCATATGAAGTTTTTTCGCTGCGAGCGAAACGTTTAAATTGCATTCAAAAAACGTCTTTATTGTTTTCAACATGTCGTGCTCTCGTTTTACCGCCTGTAAAAACATCGTCGCATATGTCATCTCCTCACCGCTAATAAGCAGAAGAGGAAAGATGTCTTCAATACAGTAAACACGTTGAGCGGGATTGTGTTTCAGCCCGACATGAAAATATCGTTTTTCCGCTGCGAATATACGAGCAAGTTCAACGGAATGGAGGCATTTTTGTCCAATATATGCTCGCAATTGAATGTAAAAATCACTGCATAGCGTGTCGATCCATTCGTGAAGGGTAGAGGCAACGCTTTCTTCTTGTTGTTCAATCACGATCCATTGTTGTTCTGTTTCTGAAATAATCGTCACATCGTAAGGGAAAAGCGACTGGATCGCCTCCGTAAAATCGCGTGTGTCAACTGTTCCTTTTTGTATGTAAAAGTAAATAAATCGTGTATGTGTCGAGGGAGGTAATTGTTCAAAAGCATGTTCCGCACCATGAATTAAAAAACGATACCATGCTTGTTGTTGTTTGTTCATCTGAGTAGTTACGGCTTCATACGGTGTAAACAATGTAGCTAATAGCGCACGTTCTTTTTGTGTAAGCATTTCTTTTTTGATACCGAAAAGCTCACCATGTTCTGTAGAAAACCACTCGTACGCATGTCGTTCATTCACTTGTCCATATTCAACAAGCGCATCTCGATAATATGCTCGTAATTTTTCTAACATGTATGTCCATTCCTTTCGTCTCCCCTCACGACTATTATACAAAAAGCGGCGAGAAAATGCTCGCCGCCTCATTTTACTTCATGTGGTGGTTGTTCCGTTTGTACATCACGCGCTTCTTCAATATTTGTGGCGCGATGGCATGAATATACATAGCCTCCCGCCATGCCTTCATTGATCATACGATCGATGTCCCATTCATAATTATCGCGTTCTTTCATCATACATGCCCCCTTATTCATTATTCTGTATGAACGGAAAAAAAGTATACATCATTCACGTTGTACGCACATATATTCATGACGAGAGGTGAAAATGATGATTGTTCAGCTTTTACATGCATTGACGAATTACGATTTAGATGAAGAGGAAGAAGCGCTTATTCGTTATTTATATGTACTGCACATCGGAAAAGAATGGGATAGAGAAAAGAAAGAGAAAAAAGATGATTGGCGACAACAATTTGAGAAAATGAATATATATAAAGAAGCATGGTGTGCATCAGAACATGCGACAGAACGAGAAGTATTCCGACTATTGTTATGTAAATGTTTGAAACAGTTGCATAAGCAGTTATCGCACATTTGCGCTCATAGCGGACAAGCCCTATAATGAATGGTTAGAATAGTTTATTGGCAGAAGGGAGATCGTTATGGGGCTTTTTCTTTATTTATTATTTATGATCGTGGTTGGAGCATTTATTGGGGGAATGACAAATTCCCTTGCGATTAAAATGCTTTTTCGACCGTATCGTCCGATATATATTGCAGGAAAAAGACTACCATTCACACCTGGACTTATTCCGAAACGGAGAGAGGAATTAGCGGAACAACTTGGACGTATGGTTGTGGAACATTTATTAACAGCGGAAGGATTGCGTCGAAAATTAAACGATCCATCGTTCGTTCAAGATATGACGAACTACGTGCAAGAAGAAGTAGAAAAATGGCTACAATCAGATCGAACTGTTGAACAATGGCTGAAGCAATTCGGGATGCCAGATCCGAAACAAGCGGCAGAAACATGGATAGAAACGAAATATAAAACGTTCATGTCGCAATATCGTCAACGTCCGCTTCATGAAATCATTCCAATTGAGGTATTACAAAAAATAGATCATGCTATCCCTTCGATTGTCGATCGCTTATTGCTCCGTTTGCGCACGTATGTTGAGAGTGAGCAAGGAGAGCGTCAAATTGAGCATATGATCAATGAATTTTTACAAAGCCGCGGCATGTTTGGCAATATGCTTCAAATGTTTCTTGGCAACGTTAGTTTGGCGGAAAAAATTCGCCCGGAAATCGTGAAATTTTTACAAAGTGAAGGAGCAAAACAGCTGCTTGTGCAACTATTCATAAACGAATGGGAAAAAGTGAAGGAGATACGTATACATGAGGTGGAGCAAATAATCGATCAAGAAAAAATCGTTGTATGGGTGAAACGTCTCACCGCATTCATTGTACAAGAGCCGCTCCAAAAACCGCTTGGCGCACTCGTTGCACCTTATGTGCGGCATTCATTACCGACGCTCGTTCGCTTCCTTTTACAATTTGCTTCCGAACGCATCGGACGATGGATGAAACAGCTTCATTTGCAAGATATCGTTCGTGAAGAAGTCGCATCGTTTTCTGTTGAACGGCTAGAAGAAATGATTTTAACAATTTCGCGCCGTGAATTTAAAATGATTACGTATTTAGGGGCTTTGCTAGGTGGGATCATCGGGCTCATTCAAGGTTGTATCACGTTTTTCGTTCAAATGTAGACATACAGCGGCCGCTTCGATCATAGGGTAAAAAGAAAAGGAAAATGAGAGGAGTGTGCCGCATGGACGTCCTTCAAGCCATTCACGAGCTTTCGATAGCGATTCGTACAAGTGAGCCATTTGCCGAGCTTCGCCGCGCCTACGAGCAAGTGCAGCGCGATCCGACTGCGCACCAATTATTCACGAAATTTCGTGCGCTACAAAAACAGCTCCAACAAAAACAAATGAGCGGATTCCCGGTCAGCGATGCAGATGTCGAATTGTTGCAACAACATTTACATGTTATTGAAATGAATGAAAACATTGCACGGCTCATTCATGCCGAAGAACGTTTAAACGAGTTGTTTGCCAAAGCGATGAATGCGATGATTCAGCCAATTGACGAACTATATGACGGACACTCATAAAAATGGGTGTTCTTTTTTTTACCCCCTTGTCATACGTATGAATGAAGCCAAGACATCGAGGGGGGACGTTCATGTATAAATTACTTGCGCTAAATATTGACGGAACATTATTAAAATCGAATGGCAAGTTGGAGAAAAAAACGAAAGAAGCGATCGATTTTGTGAAGAAAAAAGATGTGTATGTGACTTTGATGACGTCAAGAAACTTTTTATCAGCGAAAAAAGTAGCGAAGGCGTTGAAGCTAGATTCGTATTTAGTGACGTTTCAAGGGGCGCTTGTTGCAAAGTCGTTAGAAGAAAAGCTACACGCCTCTGTCATTCCAGCACAAAAAACGTTCGATATTGTACACGTGCTTGAGCATTTCAATTGCAACGTACGCTTGCTTCACGAACGGTATTCGATCGGAAATCGAAAAAAAATAAAAAACAACATGATTGCGAAGACAATTTTAGGAGATCCATTTTTTTATCCGGCACAATTTGTTGACTCGTTAAGTGACGTGTTGCGCGACGATCCGATTGATGTAATGAAAATCGATGTGTTTTACTCGAAAGAAGATGAATGTGATGAAATTGTTGAAACGATCACACATGCATTTCCAGACATTTCTCTCAGCGTGAGCGATGGAAAAATTGAATTGTTGCCAACAAACGTTTCAAAACTAAATGGGTTAATTCGGCTTGGAAACGAGCTCGGCATTTCGTTAAAAGAAATGGTCGTCATCGGTGACCATTTGGACGATATGCCAGCCATTGAAGCGGCCGGTCTTGGCGTTGCGATGGGAAATGCTTCAAAAGAAGTCAAAGCTGTTGCTGACTGGGTGACGCGTTCAAACGACCAACTTGGTGTCGCATATATGATTAAAGAACATTTTCGGAAACAACATCGTCCTCAGTTTTTACGTCAAATTCGTACAATAGAGAAAAAATAATTTCCGTTTCTTGACGAGCTTTTCGCTTCTTCTGTACACTTAAATGGGTTTAATACTTCGAAGCGAAAGGTGATTTCATTGCGTATTCATATTTGCGGACTTGAGCCGGTGGATCGTTTTCAACGTTCCCTTGAGGTCATTACCGGTTTATTTTTTGAAGAGGCAACGCTCTCTTTTATGGCGACAGAAGAAGCGGAAGTACGTGTGACGATGGATATACAACAAGGAGACCGGCTCGTTGTTAGCGGTACGTTGCAACATGAACATGGTCGCACGTATGAGGCTTATTACGCACGATCGTGGAAGACAGAAGAAGAAAAAGGGCGCATGAAACAAGTGAAACATGCGGTTTCCTATATATATTTATCTCTTATGCAGCAATATACAGACTTTGTGCAACAATGGGGTATTTTAACAGGTGTTCGTCCAGTGAAATTATTGCATCAAAAATTGCGCTCTGGCTTAACGAGAGAAGAAGCACATCGCGAGTTGCGCGAAGATTATTTAGTGACGGATGAAAAAATTCAGCTTATGCAACAAATTGTTGATCGTCAGTTTACAGTTGTTCCAGATCTTTACGATTTATCGAATGAAGTAAGCATTTATATTGGCATTCCGTTTTGTCCGACGAAATGCGCATATTGTACATTCCCAGCCTACGCAATTCAAGGAAAACAAGGATCTGTTGATTCCTTTTTATTCGGATTGCATTACGAAATGGAACAAATCGGGAAATTTTTAAAAGAGCGCAACATTCCGATTACGACTATTTATTACGGTGGCGGCACGCCAACAAGCATTACGGCAGAGGAAATGGATGCACTATATGCGCACATGTATCGTGTGTTTCCAAACGTTGAACGCGTACGTGAAATTACAGTTGAAGCTGGAAGACCAGATACAATTACATCGGAGAAGCTTGCGGTGTTAAAAAAATGGAACATCGACCGCATTAGCATTAATCCGCAATCATATATTCAAGAAACGTTGCGAGCAATTGGGCGTCATCATACGGTGGAAGAGACGATTGAGAAATTTCATCTTGCCCGCGAGGCAGGGATGAACAATATTAATATGGATTTAATTATCGGTTTGCCAGGAGAAGGTGTAAAACAGTTTGATTTTACACTTGCCCAAACAGAAAAGCTCATGCCGGAGTCGTTGACGGTGCATACGTTGTCGTTTAAGCGTGCGTCGGAAATGACGAAAAATAAGGAAAAGTATAAAGTAGCGGATCGTGATGAAATTAATGAAATGATGAAACGTGCGGAACGATGGACGAAAGAAAAAGGGTATGTGCCGTATTATTTATATCGCCAAAAAAATATTCTCGGCAATTTAGAAAACGTCGGTTACGCTTTACCGGGTCAAGAAAGCATTTATAACATTATGATTATGGAAGAGCAACAGTCGATCATCGGGCTGGGATGTGGAGCGTCAAGCAAATTCGTGCATCCAAAAACAAAAGCGATTACGCATTTTGCCAATCCGAAAGAGCCGAAAGCGTATAATGAAAATTACGAACATTACACAAACGAAAAATTAAAAATGATGGCACAATTATTTTAGCCCCGAGATGATCGGGGCTTTATCGATGAAATAAAATCAATTTGCCGCTCGATGTTGTACAGCGATGCGTTTTATGTTCAAATTGTTTTTCTTTTAATTTTTGCTCGCCGATTCGTTTTGCTTCGTCATCGTTTGCAGCAGTAAATGTTTCATCAAGCAGTTTTTCTCCTGTTTTTTCAAAAACAGTAAGCGTATATGTCTTCATCTTCCCCACCCCTTTCCTTTGCATGTATTCGCTCATTCACGCTTATTTCCTTCTTTATACGTCTATTTTTCTAGTTGTTTGCATATGTGTAAAGTAAGACAAGCTTAAAGGAGGATGCACATGCTTATTACATTGCTTCTTGCAGGCATTATCATTAGCGGATATATGGCCATCCGCACAGCAAGAGAAGAAAAGAAAATAGATGAAAAGTTGTTAGAAAAAGAAGGAGAAGTGTATATGGAGCGCATTCGGCAAGCGCGCGAGCAACGTCAGAAGGCCTTGGAATAAACAAGGTCTTTTATTTTTTAAAAAATTCATAAAAATTTTTCTTCATTTTTTTATGTTTCATGTTAGGATATATATTATTACATATATGAGGGGGAGAAAGGCGTGAAGCGAGCGTACAATTTTAACGCAGGACCATCTGCTTTGCCGCTTGCTGTGTTAGAGCGAGCGCAAAAAGAGTTGCTCAACTTTCAACAAACAGGTATGTCTATTATGGAGTTAAGCCATCGAAGCAAAGAATATGATGCTGTGCATGAGCGCGCAGAAACGTTGTTGCGCAAACTGATGAACATTCCTGATACGCATGATGTGCTTTTTTTACAAGGAGGAGCTAGTTTACAATTTTCGATGGTGCCGATGAACTTGTTAAAAGAAGGGGAAGTTGGAAACTATGTACTGACGGACTCATGGTCGGATAAAGCGATGAAAGAAGCGAAAAAAGTAGGGACAACGCACGTGGCAGCTTCGTCGAAAGAAGAACAATATACATATATTCCGACGAATATCGAATTGTCTGAACGCGCTGCGTATTTGCACATTACATCAAACAACACGATTGCAGGGACACAATGGCGTGAATTTCCTAATGTAGCTGTCGATTTAATTGCGGATATGTCGAGCGATATTTTAAGCCGCAATATTGATGTGAGTCGTTTTGCTCTTATTTATGCGGGGGCGCAGAAAAATTTAGGTCCTTCAGGCGTGACGGTTGTCATCATTCGGAAAGATTTGCTCGCAAAAGGAGACGATCATTTGCCGACAATGTTAAACTATCGCACATATAGCGAAAGCCGTTCGTTATATAACACGCCACCAACGTTTGCGATTTATATGTTATCGCTCGTTCTTGAATGGGTAGAGGAACAAGGTGGTGTTCAAGCGATTGAAAAGAAAAATGCGGAAAAAGCTGCGATATTGTACCGTTGTATTGATGAAAGTGAAGGTTTTTACAAAGGGCATGCAAAAAAAGAAAGCCGCTCGCATATGAATGTCACATTTACGTTGCCGAATGAGGAGCTTACAAAGAAGTTTTTATCGGAAGCAAAAGAAAGAGGATTCATTGGATTAGCTGGTCATCGATCTGTCGGTGGATGCCGGGCATCTATTTATAACGCTGTTGATATAGAAGCGTGCGAGGCGCTGGTGCAGTTTATGGAAACATTCCGAAAAAATATTTTTTGAAAATTTTTATTTTACCTCGACACTTTAAAGTGCTATAATATTGTTAAAGTTGCTTACAAGCTGAGAAGAGAAAAGAATGAGATGAGGAGAGATGAGAAATGAATACGAGAACGTTAGTGTTGTTATCGCTTTTTGTTGGGATCGGTGCTGTGCTTCACACGGTCATTCCAGGCTTTTTCTTCGGAATGAAGCCGGATATGATGTTGACGATGATGTTTTTAGGCATTATGCTTTTTCCGAACAAAACGGCTGTCAGTTTACTAGCTATTGCCACAGGGATCATTTCTGGAGTAACGACAAGTTTCCCAGGAGGGTTTATCCCGAACATCGTTGATAAAGTGGTGACGGCTGCGATCTTTTTCGGCTTGTTTACGTTACTAAAGGCGAAAGCGACGCCAGTAAAGGCGGCATTGCTTACTGCTGTCGGCACATTCATTTCTGGGGCGACGTTTTTAGCTGTCGCATTAGCCATCGTTGGCTTACCAGGGGGAGCGACGTTTGGTGGTCTATTCGTTGCTGTCGTCATTCCAACGGCGTTTGTCAATACGATTGCGATGATCGTCATTTATCCGATCGTTCAGTCGCTTATGAGACGAACATATACCGTTTCACAACAGTAATAAAAAAGAACCCGATCGTTTCTGGTCGGGTTTTCCTTATATCATTCTTACTGCATACGAACGAGTAAAAGAGTGAGGGCGATAAAAAAAAGGGCGAGGGTTCCGAATACGCTTATGCGTTGCTTTAATACTTTTTTCGGGGGATACATGCACGCTTTATTCAATATAGAAAACGTAGCAATCGTGAAATACAAAAAGATGAGACCAATTGTCGCCGTCGCGATGACCATGCTTGTTCCTCCTAGTTCAAAAAGTGTATATTAAAATTTATTAAAAAATTCTAATATTTAATACTTTATTATTTATTGTTTTACTGGCATAATAAAAGATAAAACAAAGGAAATACGAAAAAGTGGGTGGAGAGATGAAAAGCACGGAACGACATTATTCTGTCAAAGAGGCGATGTTATTTAGTCAAAGAGTTGCCCAATTAAGTAAAGCGCTATGGAAGTCGATCGAAAAAGATTGGCAACAATGGATCAAACCGTTTGATTTAAACATTAACGAGCATCATATTTTGTGGATTGCCTACCATTTGAAAGGGGCTTCCATTTCTGAAATTGCAAAGTTTGGTGTTATGCACGTATCGACCGCATTTAACTTTTCGAAAAAATTAGAGGAGCGGGGATTGTTGTCGTTTTCGAAAAAAGAAGACGACAAACGAAATACGTACATTGAACTGACGGAAAAAGGAGAAGAAGTTTTATTAAAATTAATGGAGTCGTACGATCCGAAACGGACGTCTGTGCTTCAAGGCATTCAGCCGTTGTATGAATTGTACGGTAAATTTCCAGAAATGTTAGAAATGATGTGTGTGATCCGAAATGTGTACGGGGACGATTTTATGGAAATTTTTGAGCGTTCTTTTCAAAATATTGAACAGGATTTCGTGGAAGAGAACGGGAAGTTGAAAAAGAAAGATGAGCCAAAAGAAGAAGTCGCTTCATTTGTTGAGCGTATGTAATAAACGTTGAAACTCTGTCATAAGCGGAACGAATAGCTGTTGTTGTTTTAACGCATCAATCGTCTCAGCAAGGGGAAGGTTCGGATGAAGCGCACTCGCAAATTCAGTAAAGAGCGAGGTGAAAATCACGAATCCTTCCTCTTTTTGTTGTTTATATTGTTCAGTTAATTGTTCGCACAGTCGCAGCGTGTCTTCGACTTCTTTTTTCGTTAAGCCATAGCGGATGACGAGCGCATAAAAAGGCTTTTTTTCTGGTGAGATCATGTCTAGCATGAGCGAACAATAATATTCTAATTTTTCAATGCGATGTTCAATGCTCATCTTTCGAAACTCCTTTTCTCTACTTGTGTGTATTATTTTACAGGATTTGTTGCATAAATGAAATGCTATTATTGATTTATCGAAAAAATCGTTGTAAAGTAGGGGAGTAAATACATAAAAACAGGAGGGGACTCGTTTGGCGCTTTATTTTATACCCCTTGCGACAGTTATTCTTTTTATCATTAATCAGCTAACAAATACGCTTTGTATTCAAAAAGAAATTCCAGAAGAGAAACAACCAAAAGTATTTCGTACCATTAATGTCCTTATTACCATTTTACTTATTTCTTCCTACATCGGAGTGTTGTTTACGTAAAAAAGCTGACAGTGTCCCTGTCAGCTTCTTTCATTTAGTATAACCAAGCGGCACCAACGATAATTAATAAAATAAACAACACAACGATTAACGCAAATCCGTTTGCATATCCTACTCCTGCACCCATAGACGACACCTCCTTTCGTATATGAAGGCGTTGCGACGCTTTGACAATGTATTGTATGTCAAAAGGAGCAAAAAGGTATGGGCGCAGCTTTGCTTTATTTTAGCTTTCGGAAAAAATATGGTATAGTATGTTTTGTGTATATTTAAAGATAGGAGTTGTGAGAACATGAAAAAATGGACAGTTGCCATGTCGGCGGCAGCGATGCTTGCGCTTTCGGCTTGCAATAACGGATCGGATGTTGTTGTCGAAACGAAGGAAGGCAACATTACAAAAGAAGAATTGTACAACGAAATGAAAGAACGTTACGGCAAAGACGTGTTACGCGATCTCGTACATGAGAAAGTGTTAAGTAAAAAGTTTAAAGTAACGGACGAAGAGCTAAATAAGGAAATCGAAAATTTAAAAGAAATGTATGGTGTTCAATATGATTTAGCGGTGCAACAAAATGGCGAAGAAGCGATTCGCGATATGGTAAAGCTTGATTTGTTGCGCCAAAAAGCAGCGATGGAAGACATGAAAGTAACCGATGAAGAATTGAAAAAATACTACAATGAATATAAGCCGAAAGTGAAAGCAAGTCACATTTTAGTCGACGATGAAAAAACAGCAAAAGACATTAAAGCAAAGTTAGAAAAAGGTGAAGACTTTGCGGAATTGGCAAAAGAATATTCAAAAGATACAGGTTCAGCACAAAATGGCGGCGATTTAGGCTGGTTTGGACCTGGGAAAATGGTGGAAGAGTTTGAAAAGGCAGCGTATGCGTTAAAAGTCGGTGAAATTAGTGATCCAGTGAAAACACAATTTGGCTACCATATCATTAAAGTAACGGATAAAGAAAAGAAAAAGTCATTTGATGAAATGAAAGAAGAAATTGAATTCGAAGTGAAAAAAAGCAAGCTCGATACATCGAAAGTACAATCGAAGCTTGATGAGCTGATGAAAGAAGCAAATGTCGACATTAAAGACAAATCGTTAAAAGACGCATTAAAAAGCGAGTAATAATGACGAAAGAAGGTGTCCGCGCGGGACACCTTCTTTTCATAAAGCTTGTTTGATTTGTGCAGCGATGTGCTGTAACTCATCAAACGTATAGTTGCTTTGATTGGATTTCCACACAGCTCCAAATCCGTCTCCTTTACCGTACCGCGGAATGATATGCATATGATAATGGAAAACGGTTTGGCCTGCAATTTCTCCGTTGTTGTTTAAAATATTGATGCCTTCTGGGGAAAACTGTTCACGAATCGCGTTGGCGATTGTAGGAACAACTTCAAATACACGTTGCGCAAGTTCAGGTGTTAGCTCGTAAATGTTTTCTTTATGTATTTTCGGTACAACGAGCGTATGCCCCTTTGTCACTTGACTAATGTCTAAAAAGGCGATGACATGTTCATTTTCAAATACTTTTGCGGCAGGAATGTCTCCGTTTATAATTTTACAAAAAATACAGTCGCTCATGTTGATGCCACCTTTCTTTCCATTTTGTCTTTATTTTACCACACGATCGTCGTTTCGAAAAACGGAAAGAGCAGGATGCGTATCGCATCCTGCCCATTGAAGAGGGATCTTCATGATTACGTGTCTTTTGGGAACACCTCATTTACGAGTAGAATCAGTTACGCGTTTGTGAGTGCGACATTGTTCAAGATGACCATCCCCTTTTCAAGGGAGTGTTTTCGTTGTTACAGGCTAGCTAATGTGCGGCCCGTAGACACCTCATTTCATCATGTTCTTGAACTTGCTTTGTTGCTCACTGCGACTTGCTACTTGTTTGTCCCTCTTCGCTACTTATCATAACCCGTTTTTCTTTTTATTATTCATTTGTTAAAATAAAAAATAATGACGGAAGAAAGGAAAGCGATGATGGCACTATTACAAGTTCAGCATATATTCGGTGGCTATACGAACCAAAATATTTTAGATGACGTATCGTTTACCGTGCAAAAAGGGGAAGTTGTCGCGCTGATCGGGTTAAATGGAGCAGGAAAAAGCACGACAATTAAACATATTATCGGATTGATGCAACCGCGTAAAGGAACAATTACAATAAATGGTATGACGTTTCAAGATGATCCACAAGCATATCGCACACAATTTACATACATTCCGGAAATGCCTGCGCTATACGAAGAATTGACGCTTGAAGAACATTTACGTCTCACCGCCATGGCGTATGGTGTGACGGATCGAGCATACGAACAGCGCGTGCCACAGTTGTTGAAGGCGTTTCGCCTTGAGAAAAAGTTAAGTTCGTTTCCTGCATTTTTTTCAAAAGGAATGAAACAAAAAGTAATGATTATGTGCGCTTTTTTAGTCGATGTGCCGCTTTATATTATTGATGAACCATTTGTTGGATTAGATCCGCTCGCCATTCAAGCGCTACTTCAGCTTATTGAGGAAAGAAAAAAGGAGGGAGCGGGTGTGCTGTTGTCGACGCACATTTTAGCGACAGCCGAGCGATATTGTGATTCGTTTATCATTTTACATGATGGGCAAGTGAAAGCAAGCGGATCATTGCCAATGCTTCAAGAGCAGTTACATATGCCTCATGCCACACTTGATGATATATATATCGAATTAACGAAGGAAGAGACGAACGATGATTGATGGACAACAGTTATGGAAAAAGCGGATGATTGCTCATCTCGCCGAGGTGAGACGGTACGGTCGTTATATGTTCAACGATCATTTGTTGCTTGTCTTATTTATCGGCATTGGGGCAAGTGCGGTATTTTATAAGCGAGCAGTTGATGAACTGGTGTCTTTTCCTTATGCTGTTGTTGCTTCGCTTTTGCTCGCTTTTGCGGTGACGCAAGGTGGAGTGCGGACGTTTGTTAAAGAAGCAGATGCGGTATTTTTTCTTCCGATCGAGCGACGGCTTCGTCCGTATTTTTGGCGTGCTGCGGTGTACAGCTTCTTTCTGCATTTGTACGTTTCGTTTATTGTATTTGTCGTCCTTTTGCCTTTGCATTTTCAATTTTCATCGCAGCCGTTGTTTATCGTCTTGATGGCGATTGTGTTTTTAACAGGATGGAATATGTTCGTTCAATGGCAAGAGGAGGCAAGAATTGGGCGAGATCATTTTCATACGTTTGTTCGCTTTTTAACGAATGCAACGTTTTTTTATTTTTTATTTCTCCAACAATATGTGTGGATGTTTGTCCCTTTGCTGTTTATGGTTATCCTTGCGCGATATGTGGAGCAAAAAGGACGCAAAAGCGGGCTTCAATGGGAGCAATTGCTTGCTGATGAACGGCGACGAATGCAAGCGTTTTATCGGATTGCGCATGCATTTGTTGATGTTCCTCACATGAAACATACGGTAAAAAAACGGACGTCACTTCGTTTCCTTTTCCGTTTGCTCGCTCGTTTGCATATGCGCCCGTATACGTATTTGTATGTACGTACATTTTTCCGTGCGGGCGATTATTTCGGTTTGTTCGTTCGCTTGACTGCGATCGGTAGCGTCTTTATTTTTACATTGCCTCGCGGTGTGGAGTGGTTTGCTCTTTTATGTTCGTATGCAACAGCGGTACAATTGCTTTCGCTTCGCTTGCACCATCGCGGGCATCCGCTTCTCTCCCTTTATCCGATCTCGTCTGTTGAGGCGCATCGATCGTTTATGAGTGTGTTATTGACTATTGGGGTGAATCAAGCGTTTATTTTTGGTATGGTTGCATATATCGCTCATGGCGTTTTCACTATGTTATCGACGTTTTTTATTGTTTTCATATGCTACGGTACGATTATTGTTTATATGAGAAAAAAACGGGAAGCGGCTTGAACCGCTTCTTTTACTTTTCCGTATATTGAATGGCTGCAAGACCGAGTGTTTTCGCCGCAATAAGCATCGCGCGTTCATCAAAGTCAAATTTCGGATGATGATGCGGATAAGCGATTGTTGTTGTTTCGGCTTTTGCCCCTGTAAAGAAAAACGTTCCTTTTACACGTTGTAAATAATAGGCGAAATCTTCTCCGCCCATATGCGGAGGAATTTCGACGACGTCGGTGACTTCATCTATTTCATGGGCGATAGAGGCGAGAAATTTCGTTTCTTCTTCATGGTTCACAACAGGCGGATAACCGCGGGTGTACGTGTATTCATACGTACAACCGTTGGCGATGCATGTACCTTTAACAATTTGCTCAATTTCTCGTTCAATATCGTCACGTACCTGCTCAGAAAATGTTCGCACTGTTCCGATTAATGTGGCGCGATCGGCGATGACGTTAAATGCGTTGTCAGAAACGAAAGAGCCGATAGAGACGACAGCAGGTTCAAGCGGATTGACGCGACGGCTAACGATTTGCTGCAAATGTAGTACGAGTTGCGAGGCGGTAACGATTGCATCTTTTGTTTTGTGCGGCTCTGCTCCGTGACCGCCAGAACCTCGGATGACGACTTGGAATCGGTCTGCCGCTGCCATAATCGGTCCTGTCCGATATTGAATGACACCTGTTGGCGCTGTCGCCCATATATGTGTGCCGAAAATGGCATCTACTCCTTCTAAACAGCCGTCTTCAATCATCGCCTTTGCCCCGCCTGGTGCGTATTCCTCTGCATGTTGATGGATGCAAACAATCGTACCTCTCCAATGTTCACGTAATTCATATAGCGCTTTGGCAAGAACGAGAAGCGTGGCCGTATGCCCATCGTGCCCACATGCGTGCATGACACCTGGAACGGTTGATTTATATGGTACATCTTTTTCATCTTGAATCGGAAGGGCGTCAAAATCCGCCCGAAGCGCTACTGTTTTTCCGCCTTGTTGGCCATGAATAGTTGCGACGATCCCGTTTCCTCCAATATTTGTTCGCACAGGAATGCCAAGTTGTTTATAGTAATTGGCAATATATGCGGCTGTTTTATACTCTTGAAACGATAGTTCGGGATGTTGATGCAAATAACGGCGAATCGTAACCATTTCGTCGTAATATTCACGAAGCTTAGCAAATAGTAATGTTTTCACGTGAACCGCTCCTTCTGTTTTTTTCCATTATACCATCGTTGACAAATGATCGAAAACGGATTAATATACCCATATACGTATTTAGGAGGGACATATATGGGTACATGGATTAATGTCGTTCTCATCATTTTGCTTATTTATTTTGTTGCGGCAAAAATGTTGCCGACAAAAGGTGTGGAGCATATTACACCAGATGAGTTAAAAGAAAAATTAAAACAAACGAAAGACCGCCAATTTATTGATGTACGCACACCTGCGGAATATCGTGCGCGCAACATTCGTCAATTTAAAAATATCCCGCTTCATCAGTTGGCTGATCAACTACATGAGCTCGATCGCGAGAAAGAGACGATTGTGATTTGTCAAAGTGGTATGCGTAGCAATCAAGCGACAAAAATATTAGCGAAAAATGGATTTAAGCGCGTCGTGAACGTGCGCGGCGGCATGAACGCTTGGAATGGATAAGGCTGACGATGTGTCAGCCTTCTTTTACAACTGCATATGTTGTCACATAGGATGGACGCGGAAAAATGGACCGTTGTTGATCGATTCCTTTTTCTGTGCCACGTTTTTGGTGCGCTTTTTCGTAAGCTTTGGACTGTTGCCAACGACGAAAGGCACTTTCATTTTCCCACATCGTCATAATGACATATGTATCGCTTTTTAACGGACGTAACACGCGAATAGCGACAAAGCCAGGTTCTTTTTCAATTAAACGCGCTCGCTGATTGAAGCGATGTTCAAATAGTGGTCTACCTTCATCTGTGACAGGAATGTTATTACAAACGATAAACTCCCCTCCGAGCAATCCAACAGCATCTAGCACTTCATATGGACGAGGCTCATGAAATAAAGAGTTTCCTTCTGTCTCATGAATGAGCATACCATTGTCCTCATTACATGCGAGCAACATGCGCTCATTTGGATGCTGATCGCGTAATCGTTTTAAGTAGTCGATTGTTCCATTTGTCATAAATACGTACACCGATATCATCCCCTTCCTTTTCTTGCTCATATTTTACCACTTTCTTTTCTTCTTGGCGATTTCATGAACGTTGCACATTATTACTACCCAGACGGTGAAAAAATCGGTATAGTTGTGTTAGTGGAAACAAATAAACAATTTCGCTACACTATAATATAAGCGATTACATAACATGAAAGGATGGACATGATGATTAAAAACGATACATTTTTACGTGCCTGTCGCGGAGAAGCGACGGAATACGTTCCTGTTTGGTATATGAGACAAGCAGGGCGTTCGCAACCGGAATACCGCGCGTTGAAAGAAAAATATTCGCTTTTTGAAATTACACACCAACCAGAGCTATGCGCCTATGTGACGCGTTTGCCTGTTGAACAATATAACGTCGATGCGGCCATCTTATATAAAGATATTATGTCACCGCTTCCATCGATCGGTGTCGATGTCGATATTAAAGCGGGTATCGGACCAGTTATCGACAATCCGATTCGTTCGCTTGCCGATGTCGAACGTCTCGGTGAAATTGATCCAGAAAACGACGTGCCATACGTGCTTGAAACGATTCGCCTATTGACGAAAGAGCAACTGACTGTTCCGCTCATCGGTTTTGCTGGTGCGCCGTTTACATTAGCGAGCTATATGATTGAAGGTGGCCCTTCGAAAAACTATAATAAAACGAAAGCGTTTATGTATGCGGAACCGAAAGCATGGTTTGCCCTTATGGATAAGCTAGCGGATATGACAATTCGTTACGTGAAAGCGCAAATTCGTGCCGGGGCAAGCGCCATTCAAATTTTCGATTCTTGGGTTGGTGCAGTCAATGTTTCTGATTATCGTCAATTTATTAAACCGACGATGGAGCGTATTTTTACCGCGCTTCGTGACGAACATGTTCCGCTTATTATGTTTGGGGTTGGCGCAAGCCATTTAGCGAAAGAATGGCACGATTTGCCGCTTGATGTCGTCGGTTTAGATTGGCGCTTATCGATTCGTGAAGCGCGCGAGATGGGGCTGACAAAAGCGTTACAAGGCAATTTAGATCCAGCCGTATTGCTTGCCCCATGGGAAGTTATCGAAGCGCGCGTCAAACAAATTTTAGATGAAGGCATGGCGCATGAAGGTGGGTACGTATTTAACTTAGGGCATGGCATTTTCCCACAAATCAAGCCAGAAACGTTAAAACGACTTACAGCGTTTATCCACGATTATTCAGCAAAAAGAAAAGGATGAATAAACGATGTCAAAAAAAGTAATGGGATTGCTTGTCATGGCGTACGGCACGCCGTATAAAGAAGAGGATTTAGAGCGATATTACACGCACATTCGTCATGGTCGCAAACCGTCGGAAGAGATGCTAGCGGATCTTCGCGAGCGTTACGAAGCGATCGGAGGCATCTCACCGCTTGCAGCTATTACAAAACAACAGGCGGAAAAACTTGCCGAGCGACTTAATGAAGTACAAGATGAGATTGAATTTCGCATGTATTTAGGATTAAAGCATATTGAGCCGTTCGTTGAAGATGCCGTTCGGCAAATGCATGAAGACGGAATAGAAGAAGCGGTTTCGATCGTATTAGCGCCGCATTTTTCGACATTTAGTGTCAAATCATATAACGAACGAGCAAAAGAAGAAGCGGCCCGTTTAGGTGGACCGAAGTTGACGTGTGTGGAAAGTTGGTATACTGAACCGAAATTTATTCAATATTGGGCAGAACGAGTAAAAGAAACGTATGCTTCGATGTTTGAACGAGAGCGGGAAAAAGCGGTGTTGATCGTTTCCGCCCACAGCTTGCCTGAAAAAATTATTGCAATGGGAGATCCGTATCCAAAACAACTACAAGAAACAGCCGATTTCATTGCGAAAGAAGCAGGTGTTTCGGAATACGTCATTGGTTGGCAAAGTGCAGGCAATACGCCAGAGCCTTGGCTAGGTCCTGATGTGCAAGATTTAACGCGACAACTATATGAAGAAAAAGGGTACGAGGCATTCGTATACGTTCCAGCAGGATTTGTGTCCGATCATTTAGAAGTGTTGTACGATAACGACATTGAATGTAAACAAGTAACAGATGAACTTGGCGTCAGTTACTATCGCCCGCCGATGCCAAACGCCCATCCGCAGTTTATTGACGCCCTTGCAACTGTTGTGTTAAACCATTTGCGAAAAGAAGGGGAAGTGTCATGAAAAAGAAAGTCGTCATTATTGGCGGTGGGATGACGGGACTTGCGGCAGCGTATTACTTGCAAAAAGAAGCGCGCGAAAAACAGTTGCCCATTTCGTGTGAATTAATTGAAGCGAGTCATCGACTTGGCGGAAAAGTGCAAACGGTGTATCGCGATGGTTTTGTCATTGAGCGCGGACCGGATTCTTTTTTGGCACGAAAAATGAGCGCCTCACGCCTCATTCACGAAGTCGGGCTTGAGAAAGAGCTCGTGCATAATACGGCAGGTCAATCGTACATTCTCGTTAATCGAACGCTTCATCCGATTCCAGGCGGAGCGGTGATGGGCATTCCGACGAAGCTTGCACCGTTTGTTGTAACGCGACTGTTTTCGCCATTTGGAAAGTTGCGAGCTGCAGCTGACTTTGTTTTGCCACCGTTAAAAACGAAGGGGGACGTATCGCTCGGGCAATTTTTCCGCCGTCGTCTCGGAAATGAAGTGGTGGATCGCCTCATTGAACCTTTATTATCAGGCATTTATGCAGGCGATATTGACCAACTTAGCTTAATGGCAACGTTTCCTCAATATTTCCACTTAGAGCAAAAACACGGAAGTCTCGTGCTCGGCATGAAGCGGTCGATGCCGAAACAAAAAACGAAACAAAAAAGCGACAAAGGCATTTTTCAAACGTTAAAAACGGGGTTGGCTTCGCTTGTCGATGCGATTGAGCAAAGGTTGGAAAAAGGAACGGTGCATAAAGGAGTCCGTGTTGAGCGGATTGAGAAGGTTGAGGAACGATATGTGTTAACGTTAAGCAACGGGGAGAAAAAAGAAGCGGATAGCGTTGTAGTCGCTGTTCCGCATCAATCATTGCCATCGCTTTTTCCGAATGAAACAACGTTTTCTTCTTTTGAAACGATGCCATCGACGTCTGTTGCAACGGTCGCATTAGCGTTTCCGAAAGAAGCGGTCGCGAAGGATATGAATGGAACGGGATTTGTTGTTTCGCGCGATAGCGATTATACGATTACCGCATGTACGTGGACGCATAAAAAATGGCCACATACGACACCAGAAGGTTATGTTTTGTTGCGTTGTTATGTCGGACGTCCTGGGGATGAGGCGATTGTTGATCAAACAGACGAAGATATCGTTCAAGTCGTGATGGACGATTTAAATAAAGTGATGAACATTACGATGAATCCGATGTTTTCGATTGTGACACGTTGGAAACAATCGATGCCGCAATATACGGTCGGTCATCGTGAACGGATGGAACGGGTGAAACAACATATGCAACAACATCTTCCAGGCATCTTTTTGGCAGGAAGTTCGTATGAAGGGCTTGGGCTCCCGGATTGCATCGATCAAGGGGAAGAGGCAGTTAAAAAAGTATTGCATTATTTAGCTTATACGAAAGAAAAGGTGTCGCTATAAAAGGCACCTTTTTTCTTGCAACTACAGATCATATGTGTTACGATATAAAACAAAATGACCAAAATGTTCATTTAGTCAAAATAAAGGATGAACGCCTATGTCAGATAAAAGAAAACAAATTATTGAAGCGGCAGCGAAGTCATTTTCGCTTTTTGGCTATAAAGCAACGACGATGGACCAAGTAGCGAAAATGGCGAATGTCGGAAAAGGGACGATTTACACGTTTTTTAAAAGTAAAGAAGAGCTGCTTGAAGACATCGTTTCTTCGATCATTTCTGAAATTAAGCATGAGGCAGACGCGGCAATCGATCAACGCTTATCGTTTAACGAAAACGTGCAACGTGCTTTGCAACGTATTTTTACGTTTCGCAAAGAACATGAGTTGACGATTAAGCTGTTACAAGAAGTGCGCGATATCGGTACACCAGCTGTGCGCGATGTGATGAATCGGCTCGATCGCGAAATGATTGCTTTTATTCGTGAGAAAATTGAAGAGGCGATGGCAAAAGGGGAAATTCGTTTGTGCGATGCAGAGCTAACGGCGTTTTTAATGTTCAAGATGTATATCGCGTTACATGTTGATTGGGAAAAAGAGCATGAGCCGTTGTCGCAACAAAAAATTGCCGAACTGTTTGATTCGTATTTATTAAAAGGATTATCTCGATGATGATCCTTCTCTTTTTTGCGTAAAATGACTAAATGAACAAATTGGTCAATATTTTAAAAAGGGGGTTGAGCAAATTGTTTATAAAAGAAATAAAAGCGGTCACGTCCAATCGGAAAGTGCTTATTCCGATTATCGCTGTTTTATTTATTCCGCTTTTATATAGTGGTATGTTTTTATGGGCGTTTTGGGATCCGTATGATCATTTAGACGATTTGCCTGTCGCTGTTGTTAATAATGACAAAGGCGCGACATTTGAAGGAGAAGAGCTCCATATTGGTGATGATCTCGTCGACAAGCTAAAAGAAAAGAAACAGTTTGATTGGCATTTTGTAAGCCAAAGTGAAGGGGAAAAAGGATTAAAAGAGCAACGGTATTATATGCTGATTGAAATTCCTGAAGATTTTTCTAAAAACGCAACGACGTTACAAGATGATCACCCGAAAAAGCTTCAACTTATTTACAAGCCAAATGAAGGGTTTAACTTTTTATCTGCCCAAATCGGTGGAACAGCAGTAGAAAGAATTAAAACAGAGGTAGCAAAAACATTAACCGAAACGTACGCCGAAAACATGTTTGAAAACGTAAAAACGTTGGCGGACGGATTAACAAAAGCGAGCGATGGGGCAAACAAATTGCATGATGGACTGGTGGAGGCGAAAGACGGAACGAACAGGCTATATGATGGGATGACGCGCATCGTTGATGGACAGAAGCAGTTGCTTGAGGGCACTAAACAAGCAGAAGAAGGAACTTCGGAGCTTGTCTCTGGTGCACGTGATCTACTGGAAGGAATGAAAGCGCTCGATGCTCGCATGCCACTACTTTTACAAGGCTCAGAGCAATTAAGTGGTGGGACGGAACAACTAGTTACATCGCTTGCCGAGTGGCAACAAGGAGCTACGCAAGTTCAAACGGGTGCCACGCAAGTGACAAGCGGGTTAGAGCAACTCGTTTCGCAACTTAATACGCTTGTTGCGCAAGCGTCAGATCCAGTACAAAAAGCGGTATACGAGCAATTAAAACAACATGTTGAGCAATTATCACTAGGGAGCAAACAAGTAGAAACAGGCGTTGTACAGTTAAACGATGGAGCTAAAGCGTTACAAGTAGGTGCGACGTCTTTAAGCGAAGGGGCAAAGCAACTACATGAGGGGCATGTGGCTCTCGATAGCGGCGTAAACGAACTGCTTGCTGGACAACAGCAACTTGTCGGGGGGATGAATCAACTGCAAGATGGTGCACATCGGTTAGCGGATGGTGCACAACAATTAGCGAACGGAATGAATGAACTAACAAACGGAACCGAAACATTGCAAGCTGGAATGAATCAACTTGTGGACGGCTCAGGAGAACTAGCAGATAAATTGAAAGAAGGTGCTGAAAAAGCAAGCAACGTCAAAGCAAACGAAGACGTATATAACATGTTTGCCGAACCGGTGAAAGTAAAAGATAAAAAAATCAATGAAGTGCCAAACTACGGAACAGGGTTTACACCATATTTCTTGTCGTTAGGATTGTTTGTTGGTGCGCTTTTACTTTCGATCGTTTTTCCACTTCGCGAACCGGCTGGAGTGCCACGTTCACCATTTCAATGGTTTTTTGCGAAGTTTGGTGTACTCATTGGCGTGGGGGTGTTACAAGCGCTTCTTGCGGACAGCGTATTGCTTTTCGGGCTTGATTTACAGGTGAAAAGCGTTCCGTTGTTCCTTTTGTTTAGCGTGGTGACAAGCATTACCTTTTTATCAGTCATTCAATTTCTCGTGACAGTTTTTGGAGATCCAGGACGATTTATCGGAATTGTCATCTTAATTTTACAATTAACGACAAGCGCAGGTACGTTCCCGCTTGAGTTAATTCCACGTGCATTGCAACATTTTAACGCATGGCTGCCGATGACATATTCTGTTTTCGGATTTAAAGCGGTCATTTCAAGCGGTGATTTTGCGTTTATGTGGGAAAACGTCGGCAAATTACTTATGTTTATCGTCGTTATGATGGCGGGAACGATGACGTATTTTACGATCCAACATCGTCGCCAATTTACAACGATCGTTGAGCAAGCTTCTGAAGCGTAATAGGCTTCAGAAGCTTTTTTTCTATGAAAAAATTTTTAAAAAATTAACTTGCATATACAAGATGATGTGCGTATAATATGGATATGAAAACGATTTCATTCGTTTCTTTTCGATTGAAGCAAGGGGGAATGGGAGGATGGCGACGATTGAAGATGTCGCCAAG
The DNA here is from genome assembly GCF_013096965.1 of Anoxybacillus sp. CHMUD. Classification (NCBI taxonomy): domain Bacteria; kingdom Bacillati; phylum Bacillota; class Bacilli; order Caryophanales; family Anoxybacillaceae; genus Anoxybacillus; species Anoxybacillus sp. CHMUD. Next base: position 142,968 of record NZ_SDLG01000003.1, on the reverse strand, counting down.
CTAACAGGGCTTTCACGGACGACGATTTCGCGCGTCATAAACAATCACCCGTACGTGTCAGAAGAGAAACGAAAGCTCGTGCTTGAAGCGATGGAGAAATTAGGATATGTGCCTAATTCATCGGCGAGAAGTTTGCGGAATCAAAAAACGAGCATTTTAGCGCTATTTATTCCGCGCATTACAAATCCTTTTTTCAGCGAACTTGTAGAAGCGACAGAAATGGCGGCAGCGGAGCATGGCTATCAGCTCATTATTTGTCAAACGCGCTATTCGCCGGAAAAAGAATTAAACTATATGAATTTATTAAAAACAAAACAAGTCGACGGAGTCATTTTAGCTTCCATTCAAAATGAATGGAAAAAGCTAAAGCCCTTTTTACAGTACGGGCCGATTGTTCTTTGTAACGAGTTTGATGACTGTGCAAACGTTCCAACTGTTCGGCTCGATCAAGTATATGGGGGATACATAGCAACGAAACATTTACTCGAACAAGGTCATACGAAAATCGCCTATTGTTCTGGTGGCTATCGAAGCAATGTCGCAAAATCGCGGGAAATCGGTTTTAAAAAAGCGCTGGCGGAGTATAAAGTTTCATTTCATGAGCAGTATGCTTTTCGCGATGCGTTTCATATCGCAGACGGGAAGCGTGTATTCCAAAAAATGATGGCGCTTTCAGAGCGGCCGACCGCCGTATTTACTGGAAGCGATGAAGTGGCCGCTGGCATTATATCGGAAGCGGTGAAATGCGGCTATCGTATCCCTGAAGACTTAGCAGTCGTCGGTTTCGATAATCAAGCTATTACAGAGTTAACGAATCCGACAATTACGACGGTGCATCAACCGGTGAAACAAATGGCGCAAAAAGCAGTGGATGTGATCGTTGAAAAAATTCAAACAAAAAAATATGAAACAAAGGAAATTTACGAGTTTCCACTTCAGCTTATTGTGCGCGCATCAACGCTTGGTAGCAAGCTTCATCAACGTGAAGCTTGACATACATTCCAATTTAAATATAAGGGGGATTTTTCATGAAGAAGGTAACGAAATTTTCTTCTGCATTGCTAGCACTTACGCTCGGATTGACAGCATGCTCTAGCGGTCAAGACACAGGGACGAAAGAAACAACGGACAAAAACGATGATACAAAAAAATCGGAAGAAGTTGTAAAAATCGTTTATGCTCGTGGTAAAGATGCGACAAAAGCAACTGAAGAAATTGTCAAAGCGTTTGAAGCAAAATATCCAAACATTAAAGTAGAGTTCCGCGAAATGCCTTCAGACACAGGGGCTCAGCACGATGCATACGTCACTATGTTAAACGCTAAATCGTCTGAAATTGACGTCATGGATTTGGACGTTATTTGGCCAGCAGAGTTTGCACAAGCTGGATACGTTCTTCCGCTTGATCGTTTCATCGAAAAAGACGGCATTGATTTAAATGCATATAACCAAGGTGCACTCGCAGCTGGAAACTTCGACGGAAAACAATGGGCGATGCCGAAATTTATTGACACAGGACTATTATTTTATCGTAAAGATATCGTACCAGAGGAGAAAGTACCAAAAACTTGGGATGAGTTGTTGACAGCTGCACGTGAGTTTAAAGGGCAAGGTGGTACACAATTCGGCTACTTAATGCAGGCGAAACAATATGAAGGGTTAGTATGTAACGCGATTGAATTTATTGCGGCATACGGTGGAAAAATTGTAGACGAAAACAATAATGTTGTTGTCAATAGCCCTGAAACAATTAAAGGATTAAAGAAAATGGTTGAGATTGCAACATCTGACGTTGTGCCAAGCAACATTACAACATTTACAGAACCAGAATCTCATACAGCGTTTATTGAAGGTCAATCTCCATTTATTCGCAACTGGCCATATCAATACGCGTTAGCAAACGATCCAGAACAATCAAAAATCGTTGACAAAGTCGGCGTTGCGCCACTTCCTGCTGGTGATAAAGGGTCAGCTGCTGCATTAGGTGGATGGATGACAGCAATTAACGCATATTCGAAAAATAAAGAAGCAGCTTGGGAATTTGTGAAATTTATGACTGGTCCAGAAGGTCAAAAAATTTCTGCGATTTACGGCGGTTTAGCACCAACGCTTCCAGAACTATTTAAAGATGAAGAAGTGTTAAAAGCGAATCCATTCTTCGCAGAAGAAGGATTTGTTAACGGATTAAACGCAGCGGTACCACGTCCAGTTGTACCGAACTATCCAGAAGTGTCTGAAATTATTCAAATTAACGTATCAAAAGCGATTGCAGGACAAATTACAGTTGAAGAAGCAGTTGCGAACATGGAAAAAGAAATTAAAGCTGTTATGCAGTAATGACACGTTAGCCTTCAGCCTCTTTTGAGCGCTGAAGGCTAAATCCTTTGCATAAAGGGGGAACAACGAGTGAAAAACGAAAAAAAATCGGAGCGCCGTTTAGCGTATATTCTTGTTGCTCCGTCGCTTTTGCTTATTTTAGCTGTCGCCATTTGGCCAGTCATTCAGTCATTTTATTTCAGTTTATTTGACTATCGTCTCAACAACCCAGCGAAGTCCTCTCTCCATCTTGATTACAGCTTAAACTTAGAGCGATATTTAGAAAATTATCCATTTTTAATGAGCGCATTAAAGCAAGAGATAGCCCAAGCAACGGGTGCGGAAAAAGAACAGCTGGAATCGTTGCAAGAAAAATTGCAACAAGTCGATGAGGAAATTCGCGCGGATAAAGAAGTAGCAAAACGATATGAACAAGTAGATGAAATTTTAAATAATTTTGAAGTACCGAGTGAAGAAATAAAAATTGTCCCAATCGATGAACAAGCGGCAAAAGATTTAATGGAAACGATGCAAGATGCTAAACAAACATTAAAGACATTAAACGAAAACGGACAATTAAAACAAGGGGACAAATTAACAGGGCTTGCAAACGGATTAAGCGGGGCGGTTATTGAACCGAACTTTGTCGGTTTAGCACATTACAAAAACTATTTGAGCGACTCCCGTTTATGGAAAGCGCTTTGGAATACAACTGTATTTACGGTTATTTCTGTATCCATTGAATTAGTGCTCGGTTTAGCGATCGCGCTGTTGATTAATAAAGCGTTTTTTGGACGCGGACTTGTCAGAGCAACGATTTTAATTCCGTGGGCAATTCCGACAGCCGTATCCGCGTTAATGTGGAAATTTTTATATGATGGACAAAACGGAATTGTTGCAAAATACTTCGCGGATATCGGAATTATTAATGATATGAGTGAGCTACTCACGACAGGAACAGGAGCAATGTTTGCCGTCATTTTCGCTGACGTGTGGAAAACGACTCCATACATGGCATTATTGCTGCTAGCAGGTTTGCAGACGATCCCAAGCTCACTATACGAGGCGGCATCGATTGACGGAGCGACAAAGTGGCAACAGTTCGTCAAAATTACGCTACCTCTTTTAAAGTCAAGCATTCTTGTTGCACTCTTGTTCCGTACGCTTGATGCGTTTCGTGTATTTGACTTAATTTTCGTATTGACAGGCGGCGGACCAGCGAACTCGACAGAAACGATTTCGATTTTAGCATATAAAGTCATGTTCTCACAAACAAACTTCGGTGGCGGTTCAGCGTTAGCGGTAATCGTCTTTATTTGCGTAGCGATTATTTCGACGATTTACATTAAGATTTTAGGTGCTGACCTCATTTCTGATCGAAAATAGGAGGTGCGACGATGCAAAAGAAAGCCGGGCCATTGTTTTACGTGTTTTTATTTATTTTTGTTTTTTTAGTCATGTTTCCATTTTTGTGGATTTTATTAAGTTCGATTAAGCCATTGAGTGAACTATTTGGAGAAGAAGCGTTTAATTGGTTTACGAGCCATCCGACGTTAAAAAGTTACGTTTCCGTTTTTGTCAATTATCCGTTTTTAAAATATTTATGGAACAGTACGGTGATCGCGACAATTACAACGGTGTACACTGTGTTTGTTGCCGCGTTTGCCGCGTATGCGATTGCGCGCCTAGATTTCAAAGGAAAATCGGTCATTCTTGGCATCGTGTTATCGGTGTCGATGTTTCCACAAATTGCGACGATTTCACCGATTTACATGTTTGTGAAAAAGTTTGGGCTAACGAATAGTTATTTAGGATTAATTATTCCATATACGACGTTTGCGTTGCCGCTTTCGATTTGGCTATTAGTGACGTTTTTCCGTAAAATTCCGTTTGATTTAGAAGAAGCGGCGAAAATGGACGGCGCAACACCGTTGCAGACGTATTTTAAAGTCATTTTGCCGTTAGCTGTACCAGGCATTTTCACAACGTCCATTCTCGTGTTTATTGCGGCATGGAACGAATTTTTATTCGCGTTAACAATTAACACAGCAGAAAATTATAAAACGGTACCGGTTGGGATCGCAATGTTCCAAGGGCAATATACGATTCCATGGGGCGAAATTTCAGCTGCAACAGTTATCGTTACGATTCCGCTCGTTATTATGGTATTATTATTCCAACGTCGCATCGTATCAGGTTTAACATCTGGTTCTGTAAAAGAATAGAGGGGAGAGGAATAAACATGTGGTGGAAAGAAGCAGTTGTATATCAAATTTATCCGCGCAGTTTTAAAGATTCAAATGGGGACGGAATTGGCGATTTGCGCGGCATCATCGAAAAATTAGATTATTTACAAGAGCTTGGCGTCGATGTCGTTTGGTTATCGCCTGTATATAAGTCGCCAAACGACGATAACGGCTATGACATTAGCGACTATCAAGACATTATGGACGAGTTTGGTACGCTCGCTGACTGGGACGAACTGCTTCACGAAATGCATGCACGCGGCATGAAATTAGTGATGGATTTAGTCGTCAACCATACGTCAGATGAACATCATTGGTTTATTGAATCGCGCAAGTCAAAAGACAATCCGTATCGCGACTATTACATTTGGCGACCAGGGAAAGACGGAAAAGAGCCGAACAATTGGCAATCGTTTTTCAGCGGTTCAGCTTGGCAATATGATGAAGCGACAGGGGAATATTACTTACATTTATTTTCGAAAAAACAACCAGATTTAAACTGGGAAAACGAAAAGGTGCGCGAAGAAATTTTCAACATGATGACATGGTGGTTAGATCGTGGCATTGACGGATTCCGGATGGATGTTATCAACTTATTATCAAAAGTAGAAGGTTTGCCAGATGCGCCGGTGACAAATCCAAACGATCGTTATCAATGGGGCGGTCAATATTTTGTGAACGGTCCGAAATTAATGGACTATTTGCGTGAAATGAAAGAAAAAGTATTAAGCAAATACGACATTATGACAGTCGGCGAAACACCAATGGTCACAACAGACGATGCCATTCGGTTTACGAACGAGCAAGATGGCGTAATGAATATGTTGTTTCAATTTGAGCATATGGACGTCGATTCGAAACCGGGTAGCCATCTCGGCAAGTGGGACATTCAACCGTGGAAATTAACCGATTTGAAAAAAATTATGAGCAAATGGCAAGTTGAACTGCACGGGAAAGGTTGGAACTCTCTTTATTTAGAAAATCACGATCAACCGCGTTCTGTTTCGCGTTTTGGTGACGACAAAACGTATCGTGTAGAAAGCGCAAAAATGTTAGCGACATGGCTACATATGATGCAAGGAACGCCATACATTTATCAAGGACAAGAAATCGGTATGACGAACGTTTCTTTCCCGTCCATTGAATATTATCGTGACGTGGAAACGATTAACTTATGGAACGATGTTGTAGTAAACAAAGGGTATGATCCAGACAAAATATTAAAGGCGATTCATTACCGCGGTCGCGATAATGCGCGCACACCGATGCAATGGGATGCGACAGAACATGCAGGCTTTACGACAGGCACTCCGTGGATTAATGTAAATCCGAATTATCGCGACATTAACGTCGAACAAGCGTTGAAAGATGAAAACTCGGTGTTCCATTATTATAAAAAACTCATTCGTCTCCGAAAAGAGCATCCAATTATCGTATACGGATCATATGAACTGTTGCTTGAAGATGATGAACAAATTTATGCGTACGTACGCAAGTTGAACGATGAGCAGCTGCTTGTCATCACAAACTTTAGCAGCGAGCAGCCAACATTTACGCTGCCGTCCCACATCACGTTTACGGAAAAACAACTGCTCATTAGCAACTATGCGGTCGATGAAAACGAATCGATTGACACGATCGTGCTAAAACCGTATGAAGCACGCGTTTATAAATTAAAGTAAAAAAGCAGCCAAACGTGGCTGCTTTTTACTTTAACAAGAAACGTTTAAACATTGCACGCAAACGTTGCCGTAACATTCATGTTGTTCTTCCATTTCTTCGCCGCACTCGCAACATGTTTTCGGTGGCAGCTTTTTATAAAATTCAGACATTTTTTCTAACATAACTCCCCATCCCCTTCGCTTTTGTTGACTTTATTGTATTATAACAGATATATATTTGTCAATAGTTGTTTTATAACATTTGCGTATGTGAAATTTGTTCAGAAATTTGGTATCGTTTAGTTGTACACATTTTTGCAAGGAAGGTGAATACATATGAAAGTGACAGTGATCGGCTATTGGGGAGCATTTCCGAAAAAAAATGAAGCAACGTCATGTTATTTAGTTGAACATGACGGGTTTCATCTGTTAGTTGACTGCGGAAGCGGAGCGTTAGCCCAGCTCCAAAACGTCATTGACATTGAACAAATTGATGCAGTGATCGTATCGCATTACCATCATGATCACGTAGCAGACATCGGTCCGCTTCAATATGCTCGACTTATTAAGAAAAATTTAGGTGTGGATTTGCCGGAGTTACCGATTTACGGTCATTCCCTCGATCGTGATGGATTTGCACGCCTTGCGCATAAAGGGGTGACAAAAGCGGTCGCGTACGATCCGAACGATGAGCTTCATATCGGTCCGTTTACGATTACGTTTATGCCGACAGAACATCCAGCTGTTTGTTATGCGATGCGCATTTGTGCAGGAGAAAAGACGGTCGTGTATACTGCTGATTCAAGCTATTTGCCTGAGTTTGTTCCTTTTGCAAAACATGCGGACGTACTGATTTGCGAATGCAACTTTTATGCCGGGCAACATGCGAAACAAGCAGGGCATATGACGAGCGAGGAAGCGGCAACGATCGCGCGCGACGCTGGCGTTAAAACATTGCTACTGACGCACTTACCTCATTTCGGCAACGTTGAACAACTTGTCGACGAAGCAAAAACGATTTTCCATGGCGATGTACAACTAGCAACAACAAGATGGACGTGGGAGGGGTAGCGATCGGCTACCCTTTTGTTATAATACAGAATAAAAAATTTTGAAAATTTTTTGAACAGATGCTTGACGATGAAATGAAAAGTGGAGATAATATGATTGTGTTAGAATTTTCTTAAAATTTAGCAGTACATACTAGGAGGTGGGGAGGGCTAAAAGAAAATGATAACGCTTACAAAATAGGGGGGAGTTGTTTGATTGCATTTTACCTCATCTTAGCCATTACAGTTGCGAGTTTGTACGTTGCTTTTCGTAAACAAAAGCCTTTCTTTTTACTCATTCCATTCTTGTCAGTCTTCGCTTACTTTTTATTTGAAGTCATAACGTTCCCAGCACCATTTTTAGAAACGGTCAAATTTATTTTTAACTTGGGGGTGTGTTTGTTTGAAACAAATTGACAAAAAAGTGGCGGATGCGTACTTCCGTGAGCGTGTGTGGTTAATTGTTATTTTTTTGATTATTTGGTTTATTGTGTCGTTTGGCGTCGTTATGTTCGCGGAGTCATTTAAAAATATGACGTTTAACGGTTTCCCATTCCATTACTTTATGGGAGCACAAGGAGCCGTTGCGACGTTTATCATCTTATTGTTTATTAACGCAAAAGTAAGTGACAACATTGATAAAAAGTACGGCATTAGCGAAGAGAAAAACGAACAATTAAGCGCAGGGAAAACACTTGATCATTAAGAGAACAAAGGGGAAGGGGGAGCACGATGGATACACAATTTCTCGTGTCTTTATCTATCATTATCGCTTCATTTGCGTTATATATTGGGATTGCCATTTACAATAAAGCGAAAGAAACATCTGATTTCTACGTCGCAGGACGCGGTATTTCTCCATTTTCAAACGGTATGGCGATTGCGGCGGACTGGATGAGTGCGGCATCCTTTATCGGTATGGCCGGTACGATTATGTTGTTAGGCTATGACGGTCTTGCATACATTATGGGGTGGACAGGTGGATACTTATTATTGACATTTTTACTTGCCCCACAACTTCGCAAATACGGTCGTTATACGGTACCGGAGTTTATCGGCGATCGTTTTGAAAGTCATACGGCTCGCGTAATTGCAGCGCTCTGTACGATCATTATTTCATTCGTTTATTCGATCGGTCAGCTATCCGGCTCGGGCGTCGTTATCGGACGTTTGCTTGAGGTAGATGCAAAAGTCGGTACGATGATCGGTGTTGTATTAATTGCGTTTTATGCGGCGTTTGGCGGAATGAAAGGAATTACATGGACGCAAGTAGCGCAATACGTCATTTTAATTATCGCTTACTTAATTCCGGTCGTTTTCATGTCGCTTCAATTGACAGGAAACCCGATTCCGTGGCTTTCTTACGGAAAAATTGTCGGTCAGTTTCAAGAGTTGGATCAGCAATTAGGCATTTCACAGTATGCAGAACCATTTTTGAATGGTAGCAAATGGCAGTTTCTCGCTCTTATGTTTACATTAATGGCTGGAACAGCGGGTCTACCGCACGTCATCGTTCGTTTCTATACGGTATCAACGATGAAAGCAGCCCGTTGGTCAGGGGCATGGGCACTTTTATTCATCGGGTTGCTTTACTTATCAGCGCCTGCGTATGCCGCATTTTCACGCTTCATCCTAATTAAAAATGTCGTCGGTCAAAAGATTAGCGAATTGCCAGCATGGACAGAAAAATGGATTAACACAGGGAAGTTGCAAATTGCGGATGCAAATGGCGACGGTATTTTACAATGGCAAGAGATGGTCATTAGCAACGACATCGTCGTTATGGCGACGCCAGAAATCGCAAATCTTGGCATGTTTGTTATCGGCTTAGTCGCAGCTGGAGCGATGGCGGCAGCATTATCAACAGCAGGCGGCCTAATGATTGCGATCTCGTCTTCATTTGCCCATGACATTTACTATCGTATTTTACGTCCGAATGCGTCAGAGCAAAATCGGTTACTTGTTGCGCGCATTTCAATTGTTGCTGCGACAGTGTTAGCAGGTTTAGTTGCATTAGATCCACCGGGCGTTATTACACAAATTGTTGCATGGGCGTTTGCCATTGCGGCAAGCACGTTCTTCCCGGCGCTTGTCCTTGGTGTATGGTGGAAACGTTCAAACGCTGCTGGTGCCATTGCAGGAATGCTTGTCGGTTTAGCCGTTTCACTAGGCTACATTTTAGCAGCGAAGTATGGTGGCTTTTCAGTTGCAGGAATTGTTGATACAGGGGCAGGAATTTTTGGAGCAGTTGCGGCCATGTTAGCGAATGTCGTTGTTTCATTAATGACGAAAGAACCTTCACAGTCTGTTCAAGAAGAAGTGTATGATCTTCGTTATCCAGAGCAAATGACATACAAAGACGGTCAAGTGTGGATGAGATAATGTGTTCGGCATCTGTATATACAGATGCCGTTTTTGTAAGGGAGGGGATATTGATGCATCCATTATTTCAGGGATTGCCACAATCCGAAATCGAACAGCTTATCGCTGAATGTGAACGAAAAACGTTTGAACAAGATGAGATGATTTTAGGGAAAAATGAGCAGCGTAAAGGGCTTGTGTTGTTGCTTGATGGGGTGGCGGAAGTATATGTTGAGCATGAAGGATATGACGAAGTGCTTGAAGTGGTGCAAAAAGGAGGAATTATCGGATTTTCAAGCTTAGCCCATTTTTTAGGTGTATCGAAAAGCGATGGAAAAGAAGAGCTCGTTGCGGTACGGGCGGCGGAACGATGTGAAGTGCTTGTCATGCCGTTTTCCGTGTTAACACGGTTATGGGATGATCCGAACGTACATGACTATTTACTTGCGCAGGTGTGTGTTCGTTTAAAAGATGTATATGTGTCGCTTGCTGAGCAAATTAAGCAAGCGCGTAAATTCGGGGACGCTACATCGTTTGTTGTTCCTGTGCAAGATGTTATGATTCGCGACGTTGTGACCCTTCCGTTGACGGCAACCGTACAAGAGGCGGCGAAAAAAATGGCGGCGGCTCATATTAGTTCGATCGTCGTGACAGATGAACAAACGTTATGTGGAATTTTAACGGAAACGGATCTTGTCGAGCGTGTGCTAGGACAATCGCTTCCGTACGATACGGTTGTTGAACGGGTGATGACAAAAGATGTCGCGACGATTTCGCGATTTGCGTATTATTACGATGCGCTTGCGCTAATGATTGAACGTGGGGTGAAACATTTGCCTGTTGTAGATGACGGAAAAGTGCAAGGTATCGTGACGTTTTCTGATTTAATGCGAAAGAAAAACGAAAGCATGATGCGGACCATTCAACAAATCGATCATGCAGATGAACAAACGTTGCCAAAAGTGAAAACGGCAATTTACGAGTTGTTAGCAACGATGTTGCGCGATCAAGTGCCGATTGCCCAATGTTTACATATGATTACGAAACTGTATGATCGACTCGTATTGCGTTGTTTGTCATTAGCGTTGGACAGAGTAGGGGAGCCTCCATGCCGATTCGCTTTTTATCAAATGGGATCAAGTGGCCGAGGAGAGCAGTTTTTACTGACGGATCAAGATCATTTTCTCGTGTATGAAAGCGAGGAGCATCGTTCGTATTTTGCGAACCTTGGCAAGGCGATTGTGCACATGATGGAGAAAGCGGGATATGAGCGATGCAAAGGAAAAATGATGGCGAGCGAAGAGGCATGGCGCGGTTCATTAGAGACGTGGAAAGACCGATTGCGTGAATGGATGATTCATGCGACAAACGACAATTTGTTGTTGGCACAAAACTTTTTTTCATATCGATTTGTATATGGGGATATGGATTTGCATCGCACGTTTGAACAACAAATTCGCGAGCAGTTAAACCGAGCGAAAATTTTCTTTTTTCGGCTTGTGGAGATGGAAAAGCAAAATGAAATTCCGACGCTTGACCGCCCGATTCGTTCGATTTTTGGACTTGAGCGGAAAACGATTGATATGAAAAAAGAAGTGCTATTTCCGTACCACCATAGCGTGCAAATTTTAGGATTAATTCATGGCATTGTATCTGGCACGCCGTTTGAGCGAATTGAGAAGCTAAAGGAGAAACACGTGTTGTCCCCATCGTTTGCAAAAGATGTGCAAAAAGCGGCAGAAAACGTGCTAGCCATTTACATTCGCCATAAATGGAATCACTACAAAGCAAATCAACCGTCTTCGTCTGTTTTATCGTTTACGACGATGACGACGCGTGAAAAAGATGAACTCATTTTAAGTTTAAAAACGTTAAAGCAACTACAAGCGCAATTATTTTCTTATTTTTAAGGGGGATGATGATGTTTTTTTTACGCAAGGCGATTGATTATAAGTTAAACGACAATATTCCGTTATCGACACCAATTGATGACGTTGTTTTTACAGTTTTTGATACAGAAACGACGGGATTTCATGTGGCGACAACGGATCGGTTAATCGAAATCGGTGCGGTGCAAGTAAAAGGAACGAACGTGCTGGAGAACGAGACGTTTCATACGTATGTGAACCCAAATCGTGATATTCCACCCGTTATTGTTGAACTGACGAATATTACAAAGGAAAAAGTTCAGCATGCGCCGATGGCAATTGAAGCATTGCAACAATTTTTCCAGTTTGTTGAACAAAAACAAAGTGTATGCTTTGTCGGTCATTACATTTCATTTGATTTATTTGTGATGAAACACGAATTGCGCCGTGAAAAAATGAAATTTCACAAGCCGACATTTATTGATACGCTCGATTTAATCGGCTTTATTGCACCGTCATATGATATGCGCGATTTAGAGCGATATGCCCAAGCGTTTGGCACACGTATGTATGAACGTCATTCGGCGATCGGTGATGCGCTTACGACTGCGTATTTATTTGTGGAGCTATTAGAACAATTTCGCCTGCGCGGTTATCGAACGTGGGGAGAACTGTTGCGCGCCACAGATAGCCAAATGCGGTCGTTGTCATTTTAACGGGGAGAGCCCCCGTTTTCTTTTTTTACCCACCTAGGAGAGGCAAGACGTGATCGTTTGCATGACAATGTCCTACTTGCTTGTTTTTTTATTTTAAAATATAATACATTTAGAATTTTTTTAATTTTAAAATGAATGATCATTCATTCACTAAAGGGGTGGGGAAGATGAATTTAGTTTCACGGTTACAGCAAATTGCTACGGAGAAGCCAAATAAGCAGGCGTATATGTTTGAGCAAACGTCTGCAACGTACGGTGAATTAAACGGAGCGATTATGAAGTTTGCGAGCGGGCTCGCAAAGCTTGGAGTAAACAAAGGGGATCATGTGGCGCTTTTGCTAGGCAATTCACCGTATTTTATCGTCAGTTTGTATGGTGCCATGCGTGCAGGGGCGACAGTCATTCCGATTAACCCAATTTATACGGCGGATGAAATTCATTACATTTTAGCGAACGGCGATGTAAAAGTTGTCATTGCGCTTGATCTTGTCATTCCGACGCTTATGAAGCTTGACGGACGCTTGCCAAATGTCGAGCACATGATCATTTGTGAAACACCGCAAGGAAAAGAACATGGAATCGTTTTGCCTGAAAAAATGAAATCGTTTACAAATGTGCTGGCGATAGGTGATGTTCCGTTCTTCGGGCCAGAGCTTCACGATGATGATGTGGCGGTCATTTTATATACATCAGGAACGACTGGAAAACCAAAAGGAGCGATGTTAACGCATAAAAATTTATACCGTAATGCCCAAGATGTCGCGGACTACTTAAAAATTAATGAAGATGATCGCGTCATTGCAACGTTGCCAATGTTTCATGTATTTTGTTTAACGGTTGCGCTCAATGCGCCGCTTATGAACGGCGGAACGGTGCTGATTCTCCCGAAATTTAGCCCAGCGGAAGTGTTTAAAGTAGCGCGTGAACAAAAAGCGACGGTGTTTGCAGGCGTACCGACGATGTATAACTTTTTATATCAGTATCCAGACGGAAAAGCGGAAGACTTTGCACATATGCGTCTATGCATTTCAGGCGGTGCGTCAATGCCTGTTGCATTATTGAAAAACTTTGAGAAAAAATTTCATGTCATCGTTTCCGAAGGGTACGGTTTATCGGAAGCATCACCGGTGACTTGTTTTAATCCGCTCGATCGTCCGCGTAAACCGGGATCGATTGGGACGAGCATTATGAACGTGGAAAATAAAATTGTGAACGAATTAGGAGAGGAAGTGCCGGTCGGCGAAGTAGGTGAACTGATCGTACGCGGTCCGAATGTGATGAAAGGATATTATAAAATGCCGGAAGAAACGGCGCATACGATTCGAGATGGATGGCTGTATACAGGCGATTTAGCGAAAATGGACGAAGAAGGATATTTTTACATTGTTGATCGAAAAAAAGATATGATTATTGTTGGGGGATACAACGTATATCCGCGCGAAGTGGAAGAAGTGCTGTATAGCCATCCGGACGTTGTTGAAGCTGCGGTCATTGGTGTGCCTGATCCGAATTTTGGTGAAGCGGTAAAATGTTATGTCGTAAGTAAAAATAAACAATTGACAGAACAACAGCTGATTGCTTATTGTAGCGAACATTTGGCAAAATATAAAGTGCCAAGTTCAATCGAATTTTTAGACGAGTTACCAAAAAATACGACAGGAAAAATTTTAAGACGCGCGTTAAAAGAGCAAGTCATTTCTCAAAGCGGTGCGATGTAAGCACCGTTTTTTTTATTTATTTTTTTATAATTTACTTGATATTTAGAAAATATATTTGTATAATTTAACGCATAAAAGCATAACAGCAAAAAAGTAAGGGGGATACGAATGAAGTGGTTGAAAACGTGTGGAGCGCTGCTGCTTGCCGGTGGTGTGCTAGCAGGATGCGCTGGAGAGAAAACGACGAAAGAAACGAGTGGGGAAAAAGAAAAAACATATAAAGTCGGCGTGACGCAAATTGTTGAACATCCATCGCTTGATGCGGCGTTTAACGGATTTAAAAAGGCGCTTGAAGAGAAAGGATTAAAAGTCGAATACGATGTGCAAATTGCGCAAGGAGATATGAACAATAACCAAACGATCGCCAACAACTTTGTGGCAGATGGCGTCGATTTAATTTTCGCCAATTCAACGCCGAGTGCGCTTGGTGCATTAAATGCAACGAAAGATATTCCGATCGTTTTTACGTCTGTGACGGATCCGGTTGGCGCGAAACTTGTACAGTCGATGGAACAGCCGGGCGGAAACGTGACAGGAACGACAGACACACATCCAGATGCGATTCCAAAAACGGTGCAATTTATTGATCAATTTGTCGATGGGAATCGCGTCGGGATGATTTATAACGCTGGTGAACAAAACTCCGTCGCGCAAGTGGATGCGGTGAAAAAAGCGATGGAGGGAACCGATTTAACGATCGTACCTGTGTCGGTGTCGACGTCGTCGGAAGTGAAGCAAGCAGCGGAATCGTTAGTCGGCAAAGTAGATTGTTTTTATGTTATTACAGACAATACTGTTGTTTCTGCACTTGAATCCGTCATTCAAGTTGCAAACGATCAAGACATCCCGCTTTTTGTTGGGGAGTTAGATTCGGTCAAACGTGGTGGTTTTGCGGCATACGGATTTGACTATTATGATATTGGCTACGAAGCGGGTGTGATGGCAGCTGACATTTTAGAAGGGAAGAAAAAGCCATCGGAACTTCCGGTGCAATATCCACAAAAATTAAAACTTGTCATTAATAAAAAAGCGGCAGAAGAGATGGGGATCACGTGGCGTAGTGAATGGGATAGCATGGCGGAATTTATTGAATAAAAAGGATGGATCGTATGATTACAGCATTGTTTAGTTCTGTCGAAGCAGGATTGTTATATGCGCTTATGGCGCTTGGTGTGTATATATCGTTTCGCATTTTAGATTTTCCTGACTTGACGGTGGACGGAAGTTTTGTGACGGGAGCGGCCGTTGCTTCCGTCCTTATCGTCGCTGGCGTCAATCCGTTTATTGCTTCGCTTGCAGCGCTTGGGGTGGGTTTTTTCGCAGGATGTATGACAGGTCTTTTGCATACGAAAGGGAAAATTAATCCGTTATTGTCAGGCATTTTAATGATGATCGCTTTATATTCGATTAATTTGCGCATTATGGATAAACCGAACGTCCCGCTTTTGCAACAAGAAACGGTCATGACGATCATTACGAAAGCGTTTCAACGTTTCGACCAAGCGTTGGCAACGGTTATTCCTTTCGTTCCGAAAACGTGGGGAATTGTCGTTTTTGGGATGTTGTTAGTTGTTATAGTGAAAGTTGTTATTGACTTATTTTTAAAAACAGAAGTCGGCTTGGCGCTTCGCGCAGTTGGTGACAATAAAAAAATGATTGCTAGTTTTTCAGGCAATACCGATCGTTTAACTATCATCGGGCTTGGCTTGTCAAACGCACTTGTCGCATTTTCAGGGGCGTTGATTGCACAATATAGCGGTTTTAGCGATATCGGCATGGGGATCGGCATGATCGTCATCGGTTTAGCGTCGGTCATTATTGGGGAAGCGCTATTTGGGGCGAAAACGATTGTACGGGCGACGCTTGCTGTCATTTTAGGGGCGATCGTATATCGCATAGTCATTACGCTTGCGTTGCGTGTCCAATTTTTAGAAACAGGTGATGTAAAGCTCATTACTGCCTTCATCGTCATTTTAGCGCTCGTCGTTCCGCAAATGATCGCGGCGCGTGCTGAAAAACAACGAAAAGCGAGAAAGCGGGGTGCAGCGGTTGCTTCAACTCAAGCAGATTACGAAAGTGTTTAACGAAGGAACGCTCGATGAGAAAGTGGCATTAAAACATATTGATCTCTCGCTTCAGCCAGGCGATTTTGTCACCATCATCGGAAGCAATGGGGCAGGAAAATCGACGTTGATGAATATTATTTCAGGAAGACTTGTCCCTGATACCGGTGAAGTGATGATTGACGGGAAAGATGTGACGACGATGAGCGAACATGATCGCGCCCGTTACATCGGTCGGGTCTTTCAAGATCCGATGGCAGGAACTGCACCGAATATGACGATTGAAGAAAATTTAGCGATAGCCTATAACCGAACAACAAAGCGGACGCTTCGTTTCGGCGTGACGAAAAAGCGGCGTGAATTTTTTAAAGAAGCGCTTGCAACACTTCAGCTTGGGCTAGAAAATCGTCTGCATGCGAAAGTGGGGTTATTATCTGGTGGAGAACGGCAAGCGTTATCACTTTTAATGGCGACGTTTACGCAACCGCATGTGCTCCTGCTTGACGAGCATACGGCAGCATTAGACCCTGCACGTGCTCAATTAATTACCGATTTAACAAAACAAATTGTTGAAACAAATCACCTAACGACATTAATGGTGACGCATAATATGGAGCAAGCCGTCCAATTAGGAAATCGGCTCATTATGATGGATGGTGGGCAAATTATTTTTGAAGCAAGTGGAGAAGAAAAGAAAAAGTTGACTGTTGAAGTGCTTCTCCAAGAGTTTCAGCGCATTCGCGGTAGCCAATTTGCGAGCGATCGCGCTGTGCTTGTATAAAAAAATCCCCGAGTTACATCGGGGATTTTAATGTGTGAACGATTTGTCGTAATGATGCGATCGTGTTTGGTAGTTGTTCAAGCGATATCGGTCGGCTAAAGTAAAAACCTTGTAGCTGTTCGCACTGTTTTTCGATTAAAAATTGCGCTTAATGTAGATTCGTGACGTAGGCGGATGGTTCTCCACTTCGAGCTCCTCCTTTTATATAGAAAAATAGAATATATGTCTATTATTGTCGAAAGATGTTGGTTTTTCAATACTTATAAGTTTACCCATCCACTTTGGATTTGCACGATCCATTCGATGCTTTTTTGATAAGTGGCGAATGCTTCAGGTGTAGGGATGTTTAGTGCCTTCGCTAATTGTTTCGTTTGCTCGTTATCGTTTGTTTCGAGTGAGAGAACGAGCTCAAATAAAGAGGAATACAGTGGATGACGCCCCTCTAATGCTTGTTGAATAATTTCATCGACATGCAGCTCTTCCAATACGTCATGCAAAGACCGATCCAATAGTAGATGGAAAGAAGAACAGATGCCCATAAAAAACAGCATCTCTTTTTCATCACTTAAACCAATGAAATGAGCAAGTTGTTCAAGTGTTTTCGCTCTTAATAAGCTGTTGACAATGACCTCATTTTTGAACGGCTCGTTCGGCTGTTGAAATGCGAGAACGGTCAACCAGCTTTTTAAATGATTTGTTCCAAGCAAAATCGCCGCATGACGAATCGATTTAATTTTTGGGGAAGAAGATAAGAAAAAAGAATTTACTGTTTTGAGTAAACGATAAGTTAATGAAGGATCGTGTTCAATCGTTTCAACAAGTTCTTCAAAATTTAATTCGTTTTTATTTAATTGTTTTAACAAAGAGAAATAGGAATTGTGCGACATTTTTGGAAGAGATTTCTCTCTCACGACAATTGGCTTACTAAAAAAATATCCTTGGAAATATACGAACCCGTTTCGCATTGCCTCGTCTAATTGTTCGCTCGTTTCAATTTTCTCTGCAAGTAAATGAATATGGTGAGATTTAATGACAGAATCGTATAGCTTATAATTATTGGGTTGAGAAAAATCGATCTTAATAATATCGATATAAGGAAATAAAGGAATGTATTGGTCTAAAAAGATGAAATCATCTAACGCAATCATATATCCTTCTTTCTTTAACTCTTTGCAAATTTGTAAGAGCTCATATGAATATGGAATCGTTTCAAGTATTTCAACAACGATTAAATTTTTTGGGAAATGAAACGGGATTCGCTTTTTTAATAACGTTTCTGTGAAGTTAATGAAACACCGAGTTCCGTTCGTTAGTTTGTCAATTCCAATGTTCATAAAGCTATTGATTAGCACGTCCATTGTCGCTTTATTTCCGTCTAACGCGTCATAAAAGTTTTTTTCTCCGCTTCGGTAAAACAATTCATAAGCAACGACCTCGTAATTTTTGTTAAAGATAGGTTGTCTTCCTACAAAAATATCCATGATGTTCCCCCGAATGATAAAATTATAAAAGATGACTGAACTTTGCAATTAACTGTGAACGACGTTTGACATCCAGTTTTTGAAACACATGGTTAATATGATTTTTAATCGTATGTTTGCTCAAAACGAATTCGTCCGCGATTTCTTGATTGCTGTACCCTTTTAGTAAAAGGAAAAATATTTGCCTCTCCCTTTCTAATAGTTGTTCAACTTCTTGGGAGAGTTGTTGCTCGCTATATTTTTTTTGAATGATAAGCGTGAGTATTTCAATTAAGCATTCGACGTACATATGATTGTCTGGATGGTATGGATGGGAAATAAGCAAACGAACAGAACTATCGTTTGTGCCTGTTTGAATAGGATAAACGACCCATGACGTTGAATTGTAATGTACTATAGTCGTCTCTGACATACTAAAAATATGCCGCTTAATCATAGATTCGTTTTTATAAAAAAATATTTGACATCTTCTGATGAGCAGCTCGAGAAAATGAACGAGTCGTTTTAAATAAGTTTGTACAGTCCAATGGAGCGTCTCCTTTCTATATAGATAAGAAAAAAGCGATCCGAAGTGTTTAGCTTCTTATCGCTACATTAACATATTTGTTTTTTGTTAACAATAAATTCATCACATTCACAATTTTGGCATCCCACTTTGTCCCGCTTTCTTTTAATAAAGTTTCAATTGCTTCCATTTTACTTTTACTTTTTCGATACGGTCTAGATGAGGTCATAGCATCGAATGCATCTACGGCTGAGATGATTTTTGCTAGCAAAGGGATCTCATCTTGTTTCAAACGGTTAGGATATCCTGTTCCGTCTACATGTTCTTTATGAAATCGAATGGCGTTTAACAATTCTTCATTTTCCGTTCTTAATGTCGTTTTGGCTATAAAGTAGCTAATGTTTGGATATTGTTAAAATTCATCTTTAGATAAAGGTTCTTTTTTTAATAAAATATAGATAGGTATACCTAATGATAAAAAGTCATATACGTCATGCTCATTTTTTTCTTTTTATTAGGACACGATTTTCCTAGTGTATTTTAAGAATACAGAAAGGAATAGAAGAATAACGATCAGCCAAGAGATGACGATGTAAAAAGTTTTAGAAACATTTGTTTATATTAAAAAGCACATGATCGACGTATAACAACATATGACCCGCGCGCTGATGGTACGTTTTGCACGAGCATAAACGTCCACGAATCCACCGTCTTGTTGTGGTTACGTAAAACGAAGAAAGGTTTATTTGACTACCATTATAGTTTCTTTTTAGGAACTTTTCAATAAAAAAATCCAAAAAAGAAACAAAACATGAAGGGAGTGGTGAATGTGAATGATATAAAAGCGATCATTAGCGAGAGAATTAAGCAACGTTTAAAACAACTCAATTTAAAGCAAAAAGATTTAGTAGAACAAACAGGTCAGTCTAAGAGCACGATTAATAAAATTGTGAATGGGACGGTAACCCCGCGTGTAGATTTGCTTATTCCGATCAGTAGAGTGCTAGATGTATCTATCGATTGGCTCGTTGCAAATGAAAAGGAAGTGGAACATGGAGGGAAAATGGAAGAGGAAATTATAAATATGTTGCGACAAGTGGATGAAAAGAAAAAAGTACGTACTTATTTTATTATTTTGTATATTTTAGTATTGCTAAATGATAAAAAAAAATAGTAAAGTGATGCGGATAGTTGAAAAGGGGTCCCGTTATTTTTGGGACTCCAAAGTAAAGCGCTCGATTAATTGTTGCAGCTGCACAGCGATGCGAGCAAGCTGTTTGGCGGATGCATCAAGCTGTTTAGAAATATTCGTTTGTTCATCGACTGAATGCGTCGCCTGAACGATTTCAGCTTGTACATCTTTAGCCGTTTCAACAATGTTTTCAAGCGAAGCAGTCACTTGTTCCACGCCAGCTGACATTTGTTCTGTTGCCGCTGATATTTCTTGAATTTCTTCCGATACGACATCTGTTTTTTGGACAATTCGTTCGAAAGCTTGCGCAGTGTTCGTAATGATTGCGCTGCCTTCTTTTATATCTTCCGCTCCTTGTTTTGTGACTTCTGACACTTCTTTTACTTGATGTTGGACATGCCCGATGAGCTCGTTTACTTGTTTCGTCGCTTCATCTGCTTGTTCAGCTAACTTTCACACTTCTTCGGCGACAACAGCAAAGCCTTTTCCTGCTTCTCCAGTACGTGCTGCTTCAATCGCTGCATTTGATGCGAGTAAATTCGTTTGCGACGAGCTGTTGCAAAAACGCTACTTCAAAATCAACGCCGACGATCCCTAAAATTCATTTGTTGTCGGATCGATGAGCGGCAAGGTGAGCGCGTAAGCAGCACGTCTTTGCCGTCAATTGCATACGTGTATGGCTCAAATAAAATGGGCTTTTTCGTTTGTTTTGGTACTAAATATAATCTCCGTTCCCTTCTTTATCGTAGTCACGGCTCGCTTCAACGATAATTTTTCCATCGCTGCGGACGACGTACGGAACGAAGCGGCCTGTCCCGTCGTGCGCTTCTTTGTTCACGTAGTTTTCATCTTTTCCATCGAGTGCGTTTGGTTCCCATAGCGTATAAATGCCTAATAACTGCTCATTTCTTCTGAATTAGAAAAAAAGACTCATTCTTATTCATCATACAAAGGGAACGAAAAAAGAGGCTATTTCGCCTCTTTGAGAATACGTTTATACACTTTCTCTTTATCAAACCCTTTTTCGCCCATGCCGAATGTGTCAATGACGCGGTTGTTTTCGTCTAAAAAGTATGTGAGCGTTGTATGAATAAGCATGCCGTTGCCGGGATCGCGGTATAAGAAGTTAAACGCGTCAGCTACTTTTTTTGTATCTTCTTCATTCCCACGTAAAAAAATCCATCCTTCGTCATCGCTTTTTACTCCGAACATGTTCGCATATGTTTGCATCACTTGTTGGGTGTCGCGTTTCGGATCGATCGTAATCGTAATAAATTCAACTTTCGTTTTAAACAAACCGTCTTTTTCGAGCTGTTCTTTTAATTGTTTCATTTGAAATGACGTACTTGGACAAATGTCTGGGCAGTTTGTGTACACAAACTCGAGTAGACGTACTTTCGGTTCCATGTTATTGAATGAATACGGTTTTCCCCACGCGGTTTCCATCGTCACGTCTTTTGGAAACTCCATTTGATCTTGGCGGTAGTAAGAAAAATAAAAGATGCCTATACCAATACAAATCGCAAGTAAACTAAAAAAGCCGATATATAGTTTTCTCAACGTGTATCCCTCCCACTTTCATCATACATAATCAACGTGTCAATGAGGAGAATGGGACGTGACAATTATTTGAATTTTTTCGTTGTTCTAAATGGCAAATGAAAAACTAAACTAATAGTAATCATGGACAAGGGGGAAGGGCAATGAGAAAAATCGCTTTTTGGACGTTGTTCCTTTACGCAACGTATGCGCTCTTTTTTGCGTTTTATTTATTTCAATGGACGGACTCATCCATTCCAGCACAATATAAAGGAACGAGCGCTGATCCTGCGACGTTTTTAACGAAGAAAGAATTAATGCTTGCTGAACAGTTTTCGGAAGTAAAAAACTTTTTATTTTTTTTATCTGTTCCATATGAGTGGGTCATTTATATTTTTGTGTTGTTGTTTGGTTTGTCAGCCCGTTTTCAACAGTGGGCGGAGGCGACGACGAAACGGAGGTTTATGCAAACGGCGATTTACGTCTTTTGGTTATCGCTTCTTGTACAAGTCGTGACGTTTCCGCTTAGCTATGCAAGTTACTACATGGCGAAAATGTATCATATTTCAACCCAAACGTTTTCGAGTTGGATGCGTGATGAACTGATTGATTTTTGGGTGAACTATGCGATCATGGTTGTCATTGTGTATGTATTATATACGCTTATGCAAAAATTCGAAAAGCGATGGTGGGTGTATGCGTGGCTTTGTTCCATTCCGTTTACGCTTTTTTTAACGTTTATTCAGCCAGTTTTTATCGATCCGCTTTATAACGATTTTTATCCATTAAAAAATAAACAGTTAGAAGCAAAAATTTTAGCGTTAGCTGAGAAGGCAAACATTCCAGCCGACCACGTATTTGAAGTGAACATGTCGGAAAAAACGAATGCGTTAAATGCTTATGTAACGGGCATTGGCGGCAATTCGCGCATCGTGTTATGGGACACGACGCTTGAGCGGTTAAGCGAAGATGAAATTTTATTTATTATGGCGCATGAAATGGCGCATTACGTCATGAAACATATTTATTGGGGAATTGGGTTATATATTGTTGTGACATTTGTCGGATTGCTGTTGACGAATCGATGGATGAAGCGTATGATGAAACGATTTGGGACACTTTGCCGCATTGAAAAATGGAATGACCTTGCTTCTTTACCGATGTTTTTACTATTGATTTCGCTATTAAGTTTTGCGGCAAGCCCTGCGATGAATGCTATTTCCCGTTATGAAGAGCATGCGGCGGACAAGTATGCGATTGAACTGACGAAAAATAAAGAAGCAGCGATCTCGACGTTTCAACAGTTGACTCGCTCTAGTTTAAGCCAAGTGCATCCACCTTATCTTGTCAAACTGTTTCGTTACAGTCATCCGACCATTTTAGAGCGCATTATTTTTTTAGAACAAAAGTAGGAAAGGTGAAATTTTTTTGAAAAAAATTCATAAAAATACTTTCTTTTCTGAAAATTGTGTTATATAATAAAAACGTCGAAAGGAAAATGTGTATTATAACAAGAAGGGTGGGAGATGTATCAAAGCTCGTACATAGAGAAAAGAGCGTCACAACTTTTTTGGGGGTCATATGTACGGAAACAGAGGGGTTACGATAAAAAAATTAAGGGGGAGAGAGCATGTTTGAAGAACGTGTGAAACAATTAGAAGAAAGTTGGCAATTGGATGAACGGTGGAAGGGCATTACGCGCCCGTATAGCGCAGAGGATGTCATTAAGTTGCGCGGTTCGCTTGATATTGAATATACGCTAGCGCGTCGCGGAGCGGAAAAGCTTTGGAACTTATTAAATACGGAAGATTACGTACATGCGCTTGGGGCGTTAACAGGAAATCAAGCGGTGCAACAAGCAAAGGCTGGTTTAAAAGCGATTTATTTAAGCGGTTGGCAAGTGGCGGCAGATGCGAACTTAGCCGGTCATATGTATCCGGACCAAAGCTTATATCCAGCAAACAGCGTGCCGCACGTTGTAAAGCGCATTAATCAAGCGCTTCAACGGGCTGATCAAATTCAATATGTGGAAGGAAAAGAAGATATCGACTATTTCTTGCCGATCGTTGCCGATGCGGAAGCAGGATTTGGCGGCCAATTGAACGTCTTCGAACTGATGAAAGCGATGATTGAAGCAGGAGCAGCTGGCGTCCACTTTGAAGATCAATTGTCTTCAGAGAAAAAATGCGGCCATTTAGGCGGAAAAGTGTTGCTTCCAACGCAAACAGCGATTCGTAACTTAATTGCGGCGCGACTTGCGGCAGATGTCATGGGTGTCCCAACCGTATTAATTGCGCGCACAGACGCGAATGCAGCTGATTTAATTACAAGCGACATCGACCCGCGTGATCAACAGTTTATTACAGGTGAGCGTACGCCAGAAGGCTTCTTCCGTACGCGTGCCGGCTTAGACCAAGCGATTGCGCGCGGATTGGCATATGCACCGTATGCTGATTTAATTTGGTGCGAAACGAGCGAACCGAACTTAGAAGAAGCGCGTCGTTTTGCGGAAGCGATTCATGAAAAATTCCCGGGCAAATTGCTTGCATACAACTGCTCGCCTTCCTTCAACTGGAAGAAAAAGTTGGACGACGAAACGATCGCCAACTTCCAAGTGGAGCTCGGAAAAATGGGCTACAAATTCCAATTCGTTACGTTGGCTGGTTTCCACGCCCTCAACTACAGCATGTTTATGTTAGCGCACGGCTATCGCGATCGCGGCATGGCGGCTTACTCCGAATTGCAACAAGCGGAGTTTGAGGCAGAAAAATATGGCTACACAGCTACACGCCATCAACGTGAAGTCGGAACAGGTTACTTTGACGAAGTATCGCTTGTCATTACGGGCGGTCAAGCATCAACTGTGGCGCTAAAAGGCTCGACAGAAGAAGAACAATTTACAGGTGCATAAAATAACATCCCCTCGAAAAAAACGAGGGGATTTTTCATGAAAATTTCGTATATTTATGGTATAATATTGTCGAAATGTGTATATAAGGGAGGGAGCGGTATGCTCATCGTCGAGCATCTATATTTGACGCGCTATACGATGGGGCTTTTTCCGTTTTTTCACGATAAGCAAATGTGGACGAAAGTGTTAGAGGAAGATGGAGAAATTATCGTCAAACAAAAGCCGATGGAAATTATTGAGCAAAGTTGTTTGTATTATGGCGCAAGTTTAAGAGGAAGAAAAGATGGAGCGAGACATATTATTGGCACTTCGCATAAAGCACCGATTGCAGTTGAACCAACGAACGAAATTTTCTTTTTTCCAACGATCTCCCCAATGAATCCTCAATGTGTATGGCTATCGCATTTACATATTCGTCATCATGAGCATGTTCAAGGTGGAAAAACACGCATTACGTTTTCAAACGGAACGATCGTCGAGCTATGTATTTCACATCATTCATTCATCAATCAGCTACATCGCACTGCACAGCTACGGACAAAAATGAACGAGCGCATCGAAGCGCGCGAACGAAAAATGATGTATTTACTATACTTAAGGGAAAAGGAATGGTCGTAACAGTTTTCTCTTTTCCTCTAAACTTGTACAATATAATCATGAGCACGTAGCAAAGGGGTTACTGTATGAGTTTAGAGGAATTAAAACAATGGTTTACGATAAAACATATGCTTGACATGTTAGCGGAATATCGTTCATTTGGTGTGATTCCTGGCATCGTCTTGCCAATGGCGGAAGCATTTTTACCGTTTTTGCCGCTCTTCGTATTTGTCATGGCAAATGCGGCAGCGTTTGGCCTTTGGAAAGGATTTCTTATTTCATGGATTGGGACAAGTGTCGGTTCACTCCTCGTGTTCCTCCTTGTTCGAAAAATCGGGAGGCAGCGCTTTTTTTCTTTTTTACATCGCCACCCGACGATTCGCCGCATGATGCATTGGGTGGAGCGCCGCGGTTTTGGTCCGCTCTTTTTACTGCTTTGTTTTCCGTTTACACCATCGGCAGCAGTCAATGTTGTGGCGGGGTTATCCGGCATTGCGATGCAACAATATATGTTAGCGGTATTGTTTGGAAAAATGGTGATGGTATTTATGATTAGCTTTATCGGTTACGACGTTGTAGCGCTTATTCGTCAGCCGATGCGCACGGTGTTTGTCGCTGTTGTCATTTTTCTTTTATGGTACATCGGAAAAAAAGTCGAGCAACGTTTTGCATTGCACGACGGAAAATAAGAAAGGATGGACAAATATGTCTGTACGTTTCATCATCGGGCGCTCAGGAAGCGGAAAAACGACAATGTGTTTAAAAGAAATGATCGATCAACTCGCACAAAAACCAGATGGCGATCCGATTATTTACCTCGTTCCTGAACAAATGACGTTTCAATCGGAGTACGCGTTAATAAACGGTAGCCTCAAAGGAATGATTCGAGCACAAGTATTTAGTTTCACGCGCCTTGCTTGGCGTATTTTGCAAGAGACAGGCGGCATGAGCCGCCATCATTTAACGCAAACAGGCGTACATATGTTGCTAAGGAAAATTGTTGAACAGCAAAAAGAGCAGTTAACGTTGTTTCGGAAAGCGGCGGATAAACGTGGCTTTATTGAACAACTTGAACAAATGTTGACAGAATATAAACGGTATTGCGTGACGCCAGCGACGTTAAAACAAACGGAAGAGCAGCTGCGCCGCCATGCGACCGCAAATGAAACCGTGCTTGCCGATAAATTAAAAGATACAGCGATGATTTTTGAGCAATTTGAACAACAGATGGCGCATCATTACGTCGATTCGGAAGATTATTTACGGTTGCTTGCCGAAAAAATTCGCCATTCTTCTTATATGAAACGCGCGCACATTTACATGGACGGTTTTTATGAATTTACGCCGCAAGAATATATGGTCATCGAACAATTATTTATTCATTGCCCGCATGTGACCGTTGCACTCACGTTAGATGCCCCGTATGAGCAACTGCCGGATGATTTGCATGTCTTTCGCAATACGTGGCGGACGTATGCGCAATTGCGCGACATCGCGTTGCAAAATGGGGTACCGATTGAAAAAGTAGAACAACTTCGTCACAACGTCCGCCATAAACATGAAGAACTCCGTCATCTTGAAGCGCATTACGATGATCGACCTGTCTGTAAGTGGGAAAAACAAACGGAAGCGATCATCATTGGGGAAGCGACCACACGCCGAGCGGAAATGGAAGGCATTGCACGTGAAATCATTCGACTTGTACGAGATGAAAAGTATCGCTATCGTGACATCGCTTTATTGATTCGTAACGTAGGAGATTATCGCAACGTGTTAAAAACGGTGTTTGCCGACTATCGCATTCCGTATTTTATTGACGAAAAAGAACCGATGCTCGATCATCCGTTTATTGAATGGTTGCGCGCAAGTATGGAAGCAGTGCGGACAAATTTTCGTTATGAAGCGGTGTTTCGTGCAGTGAAAACAGATTTCTTTTTTCACCTCGACCAATCTGTACATGATATGCGCATGGCGATGGATCAACTTGAAAACTATGTGCTTGCTTCTGGGATCCAAGGAGATAAGTGGACGGAGCATTGGACGTATCGTAAATATAAAGGACTAGAAGGTGTGCATGCACCTCAAACTGATGAAGAAAAACGATATGAACAACAATTAAACGAATGGCGTAAACTTGTCATTTCGCCATTATTGGTTTTACAAAAGCGGTTAAAACAAGCGAAAACGGGGCGCGAGCAATGTGAAGCGCTATATGCATATGCAGAACAGCTTCAAATTCCGCAAAAATTAGAACGGTTGCGCGATGAAGCGGAAGAAAGAGGTGATCTGTCCGCAGCCCGCCACCACGAACAAGTGTGGCAAGCGTTTATTGACTTGCTCGATCAATACGTTGAAATATTAGGGGATGAAACGCTTTCGCTTGAAACATTTTTAACGATTATCGAAACGGGATTTGAAAGTTTGCAGTTTTCTCTCGTGCCACCGGCAACGGATCAAGTATTAATTGCGCATTTCGATCGTTCGCGCCTTTCGAATATTCGTTGTACGTTTCTTGTAGGGGTAAATGAAGGCGTCATTCCGATGCGTAAAAATGATGACGGCATGTTGTCGGAAACGGATCGAGAATTGTTGCATCATTATTCTTTACATGTTGCTCCGGCAAGCCGTGAGCGGTTGCTTGATGAGCCGTTTTTGCTTTATTTAGCGCTTGTTAGTCCGTCTGAACGTTTATATGTGACGTATGCGCTTTCTGACGAGCAAGAAAAAACGTTGTTGCCATCGATGTTCATAAAACGGCTGACCGATATGTTCCCGAACGTGACAAAAATGCAATGGGGGACGGATCCGTTTTTACTCCCACTACAACAACAGCTATCGTATGTGACAAACGATGTGGCAACGCTCGGTCCGCTCGTGCAACAACTTGAAGCGTGGAAGCGACAATATGCCATTGAGCCGATGTGGTGGGATGTATACAATGCCTATGTACAACATGAACAATGGAAAGAACGAATGGCGGTCGTTGTACGTGCATTATTTTATGAAAATCGCGCGAAACGTTTAAATAAGCAGCTTGCGAAAGCGTTATATGGAAAAAAAGTGAAAGCGAGCATTTCGCGTATGGAGACGTTTAACCGTTGTCCGTTCGCTCATTTTGCGGCGCACGGCTTAAAGTTAAAAGAACGGACGGTCTTTCAATTGAAGGCGCCAGACATGGGACAGTTGTTTCATCAGGCGTTAAAAGTGATCGCCGATCGTTTGCGTCAAGAGCAACTTCCGTGGAGTCAATTATCAAAACAGCAATGTGAACAGTTGTCGTACGAGGCGGTGGAGCAAATTGCTCCGTACATTCAACAAGAAGTGTTGTTAAGCACACACCGTTACCGATATATGAAGAAAAAGTTGCAGACGATTATGACGAAAGCGACGACCGTATTAAGCGAGCACGCCAAGCGAAGCGGCTTTGTGCCGATTGGTGTAGAATTAGGGTTTGGTGATGGAGAACCGCTTCCACCGCTTACATTTACATTATCGGACGGAACCGTATTGCAGTTTGTCGGTCGCATTGATCGCGTCGACCAAGCAACGAGCGAACAAGGGGTGCTTCTCCGCATTATTGACTATAAATCAAAGCAAAAGACGCTCGATTTAACGGAAGTGTATTACGGTTTAGCGTTGCAAATGTTGGCCTATTTAGATATTGTGCTTGAGTATGCGGAAAAGCTCGTTGGTACATCGGCGTTTCCAGCTGGAGTGTTATACTTCCCGATTCATAATCCAACGATAAAAGTGAATGAATGGCTTGATGAACATGAGTTAGAGAAAAAGTTTTTAGAACAGTTTAAAATGGGCGGATATGTATTAGCAGATGAAAAAACGGTTCGCTTAATGGATGAGCATGTAGAGCCGGGGACAAGCTCTCTTATCGTTCCTGTCCGTTTAAATAAAAATGGAACGTTTGCGCAACATTCAAAAGTGTTAACAGAGCAACAGTTTACGATGTTACGGCAACATGTACGTCGCTTTATTGTTGATGTTGGCGAACAAATGATCGAAGGTGTGACGCATATTGCACCGTACAAACAAAAAAATAAAACCGCATGTCAATATTGTGAGTTTCGCGATGTATGCCAATTTGACGAAGGGATTGATGCGGAACAATATCGCGTATTAACACCGAAACAGATTGATGAATGGTTAAAGGGGTGATTGTGTGATTCCGCCAAAACCACGAGAAAGTCAATGGACAGATGAACAGTGGCAAGCGATTTACGCCACAGGCCAGCATACGCTCGTTGCCGCGGCAGCAGGATCAGGAAAAACCGCGGTGCTCGTTGAACGCATCATTCAAAAAATATTGCATACGACACAGCCGATCGATGTCGATCGATTGCTTGTCGTCACGTTTACAAATGCGGCGGCGGCGGAAATGCGCCAACGCATCGGGGAAGCGTTAGAGAGAGCGCTTGAAAAAGAACCACATTCGCTTCATTTACGGAGACAGCTCAGCCTTTTGCAAAAGGCGTCCATTTCCACGATTCACTCGTTTTGTTTAGATGTCATTCGCAAATATTATTACGTCATTGGCATCGACCCGGTGTTTCGCATCGCGGATGAGGGAGAGATGGCGTTATTAAAAGAAGAAGTGTTAGAAGCGTTATTTGAACAATATTATGCCGAAAACGACGAAGCATTTTTAGCCGTTGTTGATCGCTATACGAGCGATCGCACAGATGCGGATTTACAGACGCTTATTTTGCGGTTATACGAGTTTTCACGTTCGCATCCAAACCCAAGTGGATGGTTGCAACAAATCGTTCATATGTATGACGTGGAAGAAGGTGCGCGCATCGATGACTTACCGTATGCCCATTACCTTTTTCAAGCGGTTGATTTGGCGCTTGAAGCAGCAGAATATCGCTTAGCGCAGGCGTTGCAAAAAACGAAAGAGCCGGGCGGTCCCGCTTATTTATACGATACGCTCGCAAGCGACGAACAAGTCATTGCAAAGCTAAAAGAAGCGCGCCATGAGTCGTGGCAAAAGCTACATGAAGCAATGAAAAACGTGTCGTTTGCAACGGCAAAAAGAAAGCCGAAAGACGGCGCATATGATGAACAGCTTGTGGAAGATGTAAAAAAATTGCGCGATCAAGTGAAAAAAGAAATAAGTAGTTTAACAGAGGAATTGTTTTCGTTTCAACCTGCGACATACGTGCGTCATTTGCGTGAAATGAAGCCGATTGTGGCAACGATCGTACAAATGGTGCAACGGTTTGCTGATTTGCTGCAAGCGAAAAAAGATGAAAAAGGCGTCGTCGATTTTTCTGACTTAGAACATTACTGTTTACGCATTTTACGCGCTCCTTCTCTCGAGCATGAGCTAAAGCCGTCAGAAGCGGCTCTTTATTATCGAGCACAATTTGCGGAAGTGCTCGTTGACGAATATCAAGATACAAATATGGTGCAAGAGTCGATTTTACGGCTCGTATCGAACGATGATGAAGCAACGGGCAACATGTTTATGGTGGGAGACGTAAAACAATCGATTTACGGTTTTCGTCTTGCGGAACCGTCGCTTTTTTTACAAAAATATAATCGGTTTACGAAAGATGGCGACGGTGGACTTCGCATCGATTTAGCGAAAAACTTTCGCAGCCGAAAAGAAATATTGGACGGCACAAATTTTATTTTTCGACAACTGATGACCGAAACGGTCGGCGATATGCGTTATGATGACGATGCTGCGCTTCGCTTTGGTGCGCAGGATTATCCTGACAAACAAGTACCGGTTGAATGCGTATGGATAAATGAAGCAAAAGAAGAAAGCGATGAAGAAGAACAAGAGGACGTGACGGCCATTCAGCTTGAAGCTCGCTGGATCGCTAAAAAAATTAAGCAGTTGCTTGCTGAGCCGTTTTTCGTTTACGATCGTCGCTTAAAAGGAGAGCGACGTTTAATGTATCGCGACATCGTTATTTTATGCCGTTCGATGTCATCAGCTTCAGCGATGTTAGAAGAATTTCGTAAGCAAAACGTCCCTGTATACGCCGAGTTATCGAGCGGTTACTTTTCTGCGACGGAAGTGTCGGTCATGTTGTCGCTTTTAAAAGTCATTGACAATCCGTATCAAGACATTCCGCTTGCGGCGGTACTTCGCTCTCCGATTGTCGGCTTAGACGAAGAAGCGTTGGCGCGCATTCGCTTAGCGAAGAAAGATGGAGCTTTTTATGAGGCGTTGCGTGCTTTTGTACAGGAGCCACATGATGATGAACTGCATGAAAAAATGAAACGTTGGCTTGCGTCCTTATCAGAATGGCGCACAGCGGCGAGACAAAAACCGCTTGCGGATTTGATTTGGCAATTGTATCGAGAAACGAATTTTTACGATTACGTCGGTGGGATGCCTGGCGGAAAACAGCGACAAGCAAATTTGCGCGCGTTATACGATCGGGCCAAACAATATGAACAAACGTCGTTTCGCGGCATTTTCCGCTTTTTACGATTTATTGAGCGGCTAAAAGAGCGAGAAGACGATTTCGGTGCTGCACGATCGTTGACAGAACAAGAAGACGTTGTACGCATGATGACGATTCATAAAAGTAAAGGGCTTGAGTTTCCGATCGTCTTTTTAGCAGGTGCAGCAAAATCGTTTAATATGCAAGATTTGCGCAGCGACTATATATTAGATAAAGATTTCGGACTAGGGATGCGCTTCGTTCACCCGGCGTGGCGAGCAAGCTACCCGACGGTTGCACAATTGGCGATAAAGAAAAAAATGAAATGGCAACTGCTAGCGGAAGAAATGCGTATTTTATATGTCGCCTTAACGCGAGCAAAAGAAAAATTGTACATCGTCTGTACCGCAAAAGATATGGAAGCGAAAAAGAAAAAATGGCAAGAAGTTGCTTATATACAAACGTGGGAATTGCCATCTTATGTGATCGAAAAAGCGAAAAGCTATGCGGATTGGATTGGCTATGCATTAGTTCGGCACCAACAAGGGATATGTTCGTCTTCAACGGTGCTTCATGATCCATCATTATGGGATATACACATCGTGCCAGCGCATACGCTCGAACAAGAAGACGAGCAAGCGAATGAACATCGTGACATCGTAGAGGCGATTCAACAGCTGCAACCTGTGGCGATAAAAAGCGAATACGAAGAAGAAGTGAATCGTCGTCTATTTTGGACGTATACGCACGCTCCTGCGACTGTGTTAAGAGCGAAACAAAGCGTATCGGAGTTAAAGCGGCAACGCGACATATACGGTGATCATGCAGAACAGCCGTTTCGAAAAGAGCTTGTTGACCGTCCGCGCTTTTTGCAAGCGAAAATGATGACGCCAGCGGAGCGAGGAACGATGATGCACCTTGTCATGCAACATGTTGATGTCACAAAAGAAGTGACGATTGATACGGTGCGGGAGCAAATCGCGCGCATGGTGAACGGTGAATGGTTAACGGAAGAACAGGCAACGGTTATTGATGTAGAAAGCATCGTCGCTTTTTTCCACACTCCGATTGGTAAACGAATGCAACGTGCGACTCGGCTTGAACGGGAAGTACCGTTTTATTTGGCGCACGAAATGGAAGGGGAAACAGTGGTCGTTCAAGGGGTTATTGATTGCGTGTTTGAAGATGAACATGGGCTCGTTTTAATTGACTATAAAACCGATCGCGTGTCATGGATGAGCGACCCGAAAGAACAATTAAAGCGACGATATAAAGGGCAATTGGCGTTATATCGGGAAGCGATTGAAGCGATTTGGGGAAAGAAAGTAACAGAAACGTATGTGTACGCTTTTGATGGTGCGCTACTTGTAGCGATGGGGGGAAATTAATTTGCGTATTTTACATACAGCCGATTGGCATTTAGGAAAAACACTTGAAGGACGGAGCCGCTTACTCGAGCAAGAAGCGGTCATCGATGAAATGGTCGAAATCGTACAAAAAGAAAACATTGATGTCGTATTGCTTGCAGGAGATGCGTTCGATACAGTCAATCCGCCTGCTGATGCGGAAAAGCTTTTTTATGAAGCGCTTTCGCGGTTAAGCGATTACGGTAAGCGTCACGTTGTCGTCATTGCAGGAAACCATGATCATCCGGGACGTTTAAGCGCTGCCGCTCCGATTGCAAATATGCACGCCATTACGTTGCTAGGTTTTCCGACCGATCGTGTGCAACAAATTTACGTTCCATCAAGCGATGAGACGTTAATGGTCGGAGCGCTTCCCTATCCGTCAGAGGCGCGACTGAATGAATTGTTGGCGGAGGAGTGCGACGAAGCGTTGTTGCGCGCACGATATGATGAACGCATTCGAGCCATTTTTGCGAAAATGAACGAATCGTTTCGAGAGGATGCGGTGAATATTGCGATGAGCCATTTATATGTTGCAGGCGGGGCAACGTGCGACTCCGAGCGTCCGATTGAGCTCGGTGGGGCGTATACGGTGTCGCCGGCAAGCTTTCCTGCGCAGGCGCAATATGTCGCACTCGGTCATTTGCATCGTCCGCAAGATGTAAAACATGCGGTCATGCCGGCGCGCTATTCCGGTTCACCGCTTGCTTACAGTTTTTCCGAAGCAGGATACAGCAAGTCTGTCACGATCATTGATGTACAGCCACGTTGCACACCGATCATTTTAGAATATTTATTGTCAAAAGGTCGACCACTCGTGAAATGGAGGGCAGAAGGGCTTGCGCAAGTGTATCGTTGGATTGAGGAAGGGCGCGATCGCGGCGCGTGGATTGATTTAGAAATTGATGTCGAGCAATCGTTAACGTTAGAAGAAACACATCGACTACGCAAATTGTATGATGGATTTGTTCATATTCGCCCGAACTACTTAAAGAAAGAAGAAGTTACTCGTGAAGTGCATACCGATGTGCCAATTGAAACGTTATTTACGCGTTTTTATGAACGACAAACAGGTGGAGGGAAACCGTCCGAAGAGATCGTTCAACTATTTTTACAGCTCGTTGCCGAGGAGGACGAACAATGAAGCCGATTCGTTTAACGATCGCAGGATTGCATAGTTTTCGTCAAAAAGAAACGATTGACTTTGAAAAACTATGCGAAGGTGGATTATTTGGCATTTTCGGACCGACAGGAAGCGGGAAGTCATCGATTTTAGATGCGATGACGCTCGCTTTATACGGAAATGTAGAGCGTGCGTCCAATCAAACGAACGGAATTATGAATCATGCAGAAAACGAATTATTCGTTTCGTTTACGTTTGAGTTGCAAAATGCAAGTGGGGCTAAACGATATACCGTTGAGCGCTCGTTTAAGCGTGCGGATGCGTTGCGCATTCGCTCCGTCGTCAGCCGCCTAATTGAAGAAGGAGCGGAACGAGTCGTCATTGCAGATAAAACACGGCTTGTCGATGAGCAAGTAAAACAATTGCTCGGTTTAGAAATGAAAGACTTTACACGAGCCGTTGTGTTACCACAAGGAAAATTCGCGGAATTTTTATCGCTTAAAGGGTCAGAGCGCCGCCAAATGTTGCAGCGGTTGTTTCATCTCGAACGGTATGGAGACGAATTAAATAAAAAATTAAAAAATAAATTAGCCGAGGCGTCAGCAAAGCTCGAGGCGATTAAAGGGGAACAAGCAGGGCTTGGCGATGCGTCAAAAGAACAAGTCGAGAAACAAAAGCAAGCATTAGCAGAAAAAAAAGAGGAGTTAGAGAGAGCGAAAAACAAGTTGCGTCACATCCATGAACAATACGAAAAAGAAAAGCAATTATGGCAATGGCAATGTGAAAAAGAAAAAGTCGAACATGAACTAAACAAATGGCGCGAACAAGAAGAACAGATGAAACAGCTTGCGCAAACGTATGAGCGAAGTAAAGAGGCGGAGCGACTTGTGCCGTATATGGAACAAGTCGAACGAAGTGCACAAGAAGTTGTAAGTTGGCAAAAAAAAGCAAGTGAACTAGCTTCCCAATTACAACAAACAAGCGTGATGTATGAACAAGCAAGTAAACAATATGAACAATGTCGTGTGAAAAAGAACGAAGAAGAACCGAAAGCGTTGCAAAAAAAAGAGCAGTTGAAACAAGCGTTGCAAACGTTGGCGCTTATGCGATCGCTTGAACAACAACAAGCAAAGCTGCGCGCGAGCTTGCGAGAGATCGAGCAAAAAGAACAACAAGCGCTCCAAATGGTTGAAATGTGCACGAAAGAATATACGACATGGAGTGCGAAACAAGCAGAGTTGAAAAAACAATGGGAAGAAAAAAAAGTAGACGTACATGTCAAAGAGCGATTGGAGCAAGCATACGAGATAAAAAAGCGAATTCAATTGCAGCAACAACAGCTTGAAGAGCTAGAAAAGGAAAAAGAAAACAAACAAAAAATGTACGAAACGTTGAAACAAACGTACGACGAAGTAATGAAACAAATGAAAGAAACCGAAGCGCGATTCGTTGCAACGTTTCGTTATGTCGAATCGTTGTATCATCGTGTATGTGAGCGCGAAAAGCAAGTTGCGGTACTCGTTTATCAAAAGAAAGAAGAAAGAAAGCAAATGGAAGCGGCGCGGTTACATGATTTAGCGGCAACGTTAGCCGAACGTTTGCGTGATGGCGAGGCTTGTCCTGTTTGTGGTTCGACGCATCATCCGAATCGAGCAAAAAGAAAAGAAATGGCGCTCGAGGAAGAAGTGATGAAACGAATGGAGCATTCCATTCAACATGGGGAACAGCTCATGATCGCTATGCAACAAATCAAAGTGCAAGTGGAGCAATTGGCCGAACTGATGGCGCAGCAACCGTTGCCGCAGCATGTTGATGTCGAAAAAGTGAAACGAGAAGTTGAAGAAACACCGCTTTGTTCGTTACAAGAGGCTGAAGTCGAACGAA
The DNA here is from genome assembly GCF_013096965.1 of Anoxybacillus sp. CHMUD. Classification (NCBI taxonomy): domain Bacteria; kingdom Bacillati; phylum Bacillota; class Bacilli; order Caryophanales; family Anoxybacillaceae; genus Anoxybacillus; species Anoxybacillus sp. CHMUD. Next base: position 107,136 of record NZ_SDLG01000003.1, on the reverse strand, counting down.
AGGCGCTGTATCAAGATTACGTGGAATGTCGGGAACGTGTGCGTCACTACATGGAACAATGGAACGAACAAAAACAAAAACAACAGCAATATGCATACCAAATGGAAACGATCGGTCAACAAATTCGTGAATGGGAAGAAAAATGTTTAGAAAAACGTGCACGAGTTGAAGAAGAAAAAAAGATGTGGCATGAGGCGTATCCAGATGTATCGTTCGAACAAGTAGATGCGATGCTTTCTGATCTTCGCGAACGGGAACGCGAAGCTCAACAGCTACAACAGCGTATTGAAAAAAGCGTCATTGTGCTAGATGATAAACGAGCTGAATTGGAGCGATGGAAAGAAACATATCAAGACATGACGAAACAAAAAGCACAATGTATGACCGAATGGAATATGCACAAGCAGCAATACGAACAATATAAACGAACGCTACCCGAAGAGATAGACGAGGAGCGTGTGCAACAACAGATCGTTTTTATGGAACAATCGCTACAACGTATGAAACGGGAAGAAGAAGAAGCGTATGCGCGCTGGATGAACTTACAACAACAATTGCAAACGTTACAAGCCGATAAACAAGCAGCAGATGTCGCTTTACAAGAAGCAGAAAAAAGAAAAAAAGAAGCAGAATATGCTTTGGCTGAACAATTGCAGACTAGCTCTTTTACAGCGGTCGATGACGTACGCGTTTCTCGTTTAGATGAACAAACGAAACAACAAATCGCTCAACGCATTCAACAATATAACGATGTGCTCACGAAGTTGCAAAATGAATGGCAACGATTACATGAAGCGATGAATGGGGCGGTTATGACGAAACAGCAATGGGAAGAGACGATGTACGCATACGAACAAGTGAAGCAACAAGTAGACGAACATATGCGTCAACTCGGTTCGCTCGAAGCAATCGTCGCCGATTTGGAAACGAAACATGTGCGCTTTGTACAATTGCAACAAGAGCGAATGCAACTAGAGAAGGTCGTTGGTCAGTATGAAGAATTGCAAAAAGTTTTGCGCGGCAACAGTTTTGTTGAATTTATTGCCGAGGAACAGCTCGTTCATGTGACGCGCTATGCTTCCGAACGACTTGGCGAATTAACGAGACAGCGCTATGCGATTGAATTAGACTCCGAAGGCGGTTTTGTTATTCGTGATGACGCAAACGGTGGTGTACGTCGTCCGGTGACGACGCTGTCTGGCGGAGAGACGTTTTTAACATCTTTATCGTTAGCGTTAGCGTTATCGGCGCAAATTCAGTTGCGCGGAGAATATCCGCTTCAATTTTTCTTTTTAGATGAAGGGTTCGGTACGCTTGACCAGGAGCTACTGGATGTCGTGATGAGCGCATTGGAGCGATTGCGGGCAGACAATATGGCGATTGGCGTCATTAGCCACGTGCAAGAGTTGCACGCACGTATGCCGAAACGACTTATTGTGAAGCCAGCAGAACCGTCTGGAAAAGGAACGACCGTTTATCTTGAAGTGATGTAAAGGAGATTTGCAATGAAAGGGATGTGCGAACTTTGCGGAAGAGAAGGTGTTGTATTAACTGTTCACCATTTAACCACAAAAGAGTACGGTGGCACAGAAACAGCAAAGTTATGCATCCCGTGCCATAAACAAATTCACGCCCTATATACAAACGAGGAGCTAGCCAGTCGACTATACACAATGGAACAGCTACAACATGATGAACAAATTGCGTCATTTGTTCGCTGGATTCGCAAACAACCAGCTGGGCGGATACCGAAAATAAAAAAAGCAAAGCGGCAAAAGCGTTAAGCATTGCTGACAACGTTTTGATCAAATACGTCGGAATCAAGCGTGTTTGTGAAGCTAATGCCGTTGTTAGTAATAATAAAGTTTCCCGTATTAAACGCGCCTGCGCCAGCAAATGTTTTCGAACTGATTTTCGGTGACACATATAACGTGTCCCCCACTTGCATGACGGCGCCGCTAGCGACGAGATTAATTTTAATCGGACCGACGAGAGCGGGCATACGGCTTCCCCCCTTCTAGTTGACGAATATGTTTGACACGTGAATTTGCCTCTACTGTTTTTGTTGAACCGATATGCACGACAGATGTAGAAGAAATCCCGATAATGCGCATAGAATGAACAGCGATGAGCGGACAATCGTGCAATGTATGGCGACAAAGCAGTTCAGCATCGATTGGTGGAGCGGGAATCGTTTTTGCAAAAATCGGAAAAGTAAGTGGGAATTCCCTATTATCCACATATTCGAGCTGTCGCTGAACAGCAAGTACTCGCGCTGACAGATGAATTTCTTGGCTATCCCCAATTTGTACGACGGAGCTAAAGGAAACAGCGTTGGCGCGAAGCAAGTGAACGACGGAAAGGCGGCTCATCGCTTTTCCTCATTTTTTTTATTGTTTTGTTTTGGCGGAAACGGACCGATAATTAACGATTCAGGTGGTGTATCAAATGCGGAAGCTAATTGAATCGTTTCGCTATCACCAACTAATACGAGCGAAGCGCTCGCTACGCCTCCGATGGCAATATGACCGACGGATAGATGATGATTCACAACTGTCATATTCATTCGTTCGTCTCCTCTCGTGGTAAATGTTTTAAAAACGTGTCAATCGAATGTTCAATATCTCTCTTTAAATAAGAAACGATCGTTTGTTGTAATGCATCGTTTGCTTGTTCATGTTCCCCGTATTGGCGCAAATAAAAATGAATGCGATCATCGATTTGCCGCGCAATATCTTGCAGTATAAATTCGCGGTATGCCGGATCGAGTGAACGTCCATATGTTTGTTCGATGCGGGCGATGATGTTTTCTCCTTCTTCTTGTAAATATGAATGGACAGTCGTTTGAATGTTGCGGAAAATAGGTGTTGGTTGCGGAATGATTGTTTGGCTTTTTGGAACCGCAAAATTTTCGATCGTATCTTCTCCAAACGTGGCAGGATTTAAACCGATATTTAACGTTCCTTCTAACGTTTCCACTTTTAATTGATCAAAATGATATTCAATTTTTTCGATCGTTGTATGCGGCTTTTTTTTTAATTGTTCATATTGCTGTTGTAAAGCGTTTACTGCTTGTTCAAGCGATTGCATTTTTTGTTGTTGCCATTTTAAATAAGCTTCAAGTTGTTTAAAATAATCGTGCCACATGTATGATGCCCCCTTCTTTGCCGCCCCCTTTTATTTTCTAATGTATGGCCGAGCAGAAAGAAGTAGCACAGTTTTATACAGGGGATTGGAGTGGAACGAACGGTCCTTTTTCTCCTTGAATATTGATTTTCGCTTCTGGTGCTGGTTGTGTAAATTGACCGGTATTGCTTAATGTGGCGAGTGGTTGTACTTTTCCAGTTGTTCCAATTTGAAGAACGGATGAGTTTGTGAGCGAACCGATTTTTAATTGATGAATCGAAATCGTTTGTTGAATGTAAAAGTTCATCTTTTCACCTCGCTAGGCGTTTCCAGCGATATTGCTGTCAGCAATATCAGGGTCGTTTGTATTTGTGTTGCTATATTGGTTGTAAATATGCAACCCGTCTCCCGTATTAAATGAACCCGCCCCAGCAAATGTTTTAGCGACGCTATACGGAGAGATGGCAAATACATCGCCAATGTGAAATACGCCGCCGCTTCCAATGCTGTTAATTTGAACTGCTCCAACAATGGCAGGCATTGGCTATCCCTTGCTTTTTACGTTGCCATCGGCGATGTCGGGGTCGATTGTATTTGTAAAGCTAATGAATGTATTCGTTTGTAAAAAGTCTCCTGTATTTCCGCCACCAGCACCTGCAAGCGATTTCGATGAACTTTTTGGGGCGATTTGCAACGTATCGCCGAAATTGACGGTCGCATCGCTGCTGACGTTCGTAATTTTTATTGGACCTGCAATATAGGAAGGCATGGCCATCGTCCTTTCTCTCATTCTTTTCCTTACCCAATTATATGAAAACAAGAAAAGAAATGTGCTCCACAAAAAGAAAGATATGTTATAATATTTCTGAAAAATGATAATTTTTAGATATAAAAGTGGGGGATTGGGGATGAATGTGCCATTAGTATTAACGCATTTTTTAGACCGTGCCGTATCGCTTTATGGCGATAAAGTTGGCGTGATTAGCGAAGGGAAGTCGCTTACATATCGCGAACTAAGCGAGCGCGTGAATCAGTTATCGCGTGGGTTGAGCGATTTAGGAATAAAAAAGGGCGACCGTGTCGCATATTTAGCACCAAACACATTAGAAATGCTTGAAGGATTTTATGGTGTGTTTCAAACAGGAGCTGTGATGGTACCGCTGAATATTCGCCTAAAGCCAGATGATTACGTATTTATTTTAAATCATAGCGAGAGTAAAGTATTGTTTGTTGATTATGAACTGTACCACTTAATCGCGCCAGTAAAAGAGCAATTGCAAACGATTGAGCATATCATCGTGCACGGCAAAACGGACGACATTTATGAAATCGCTTACGATGCATGGCTTGCGCAATATTCGTCGTCACCGTTTGAACGTCCAGACATCGATGAAAACGACGTATGTAGTTTGCTATATACGAGCGGAACGACAGGAAATCCAAAAGGGGTCATGCTCACACATCGCAACAACTACTTGCATGCGTTAAGTACAATGCACCATTTGCGCGTGTCAGACCGCGATGTATATTTGCACATTTTGCCGATGTTTCACGTAAACGGCTGGGGGGCGCCGTTTTATTACACAGCGAACGGAGCGACGCACGTTTGCTTGCGGAAAGCGACTCCTGAAGTCATTTTTGAGTACGTCAATCAATATAAAGTAACCGTTATGCATATGGCGCCGACGGTGTTAAATGCGCTTTTGCAATATTATGAGCAACATGTACCGACAATTGAGCATGATGTGCGTGTCGTTATTGCAGGATCTGCGCCGCCACCAGCGTTTGTGACGCGTGTGGAGAAAGAATTAGGTTGGGAGTTTATTCAAGTATACGGCATGACGGAATCATCGCCATTAAGTACGGTGTCGACGATTCGTGCGCATCTCGACCATTTACCACTTAGCGATCAATATCGAATGAAAGCAAAAGCAGGCTATGCGATGATTGGCTGTGAAGTAAAAGTCGTCAATGAGCATGGCGAACAAGTGCCGCGCGACGGGAAAACGATCGGGGAAGTCATTGTGCGCAGCAACGGGGTGATGGCAGGATATTGGAAAAATCCAGAAGCGACAATGGAGACGATTCGCAACGGTTGGCTGCATACAGGAGACATGGCGACGATTGACGCATACGGAAACATTGACATTGTTGATCGGAAAAAAGATATTATTATTAGCGGTGGGGAAAACATTTCATCAATTGAAGTGGAAGGGGTGTTGTACGAGCACCCAGCTGTGCTTGAAGCAGCTGTCATCGCCGTTCCGCATGAAAAATGGGGTGAAACGCCGCATGCGTTTGTCGTCGTCCGTCCAGGAAAAGAAGTGACCGAACAAGAACTCATCGCTTTTTCACGTGAAAAACTTGCACATTTTAAAGCGATTACCGGGGTGACATTCGTTCAAGAATTGCCAAAAACCGCATCAGGAAAAATACAAAAAGTACATTTGCGCAACGAATATTGGCAATCGCTTGGGAAGGCGGGAAGATATGTGAATTAATAAGGAAGAGCCGTTGTCGATTGACAGACGGCTCTTTTTTCTTTACGCTGAAATGGAAAAGGAGGGAGAATATGCGTATTGCAACAATAGATGCGGTGCGTGGTTTGGCATTATTCGGTATTTTGCTTGTAAACGTTCTTGATTTTTCGCTTCCAATGTTATATGTTGATGCGTCGGTATTTGCGAAAGATGGGGTTGATCGTTTTCTGCTCGCATTTGTAGATATATTTGCGCAAGCGAGCTTTTATCCGCTTTTTTCGTTATTGTTCGGCTGGGGAGCATGGGTGATGTTTGAAAAAGGGGGCGAGCGGTTTCGAGCGACTTTTTTACGTCGATTGCTTGCGTTGTTGTTATTTGGTATGATTCATGCGTTTTTTATTTGGCATGGCGATATTTTAATCGGGTATGCGATAGTTGGTTTGTTTCTTTTTCCGTTTTTTCAAGCGAGCGCAAACACATTACGTAACTGGGCGCTTTCGCTTTGGATGGGCTGGGGTGGCGGTTCAACGATACTCATGTGGCTGATGTGGAAAGTAAGTGGCGATGTCGATTTTTCAGAGCCAGAGCTGGCAAGGCAGGCGATCGCAAATTATCAACAAGGCACATGGGAACAAATTTTTATGCAGCGAGCATATGATTGGTTGTACGTCAACTCATTGACACAAGCATTCATTTTTGTTTTAACGATTTTACCATTTTTTTTATTTGGTGCATATATTGCAAAAGAGAAGTGGTTTCATGATGTTAATCAGCATCGTTCCACCATACAAAAATGGTGCATCGGCGCGCTTATTGTTGGTATTATTTTTAAATTGTTGCCGTATATTGAAAAAAATATCGTCACAACGTATGCCCAAGATATGATTGGCGGGCCTGCCCTCGCTTTATTTTATTTGACCGCCTTCTTGTTTGTATCAGCGAAAGTGATTCGTTTTTTAGCCCCTGTTGGCAAAATGGCGTTCACAAACTATTTGATGCAATCAATTATTTGTACAACGATTTTTTATTCTTACGGCTTCGGATTATATGGGAAAGTAACGCCAAAACAAGCGCTCGCTGTGGCGCTCGGTGTATATGCTATGCAAATATGTTGGAGTCATTGGTGGCTGAAAAGACATCGCATCGGGCCGCTGGAGCGCGTATGGCGATGGATGACGTATGGAAAAAAGAAAACGACATGAATGCATCATGTCGTACATGGCTTGTCCTCTTTTTCTTTATGGAAAAGCACGGCTTCTTTCAAATGTTTATTTAACAATTCATCGAGCTCTTGACTGCATTGGATCGTTTCTTTCGCCGAAAAACCGTACATTTGCGCCAATTCAATTAATTGTCGTCTTTTCTTTTCGATAAGGGAAAGAGACATAATGTTCACCAACATTTTTCATTTTCGTCAACAGTCTGTAAACAACTGTACGTATAAACTATTATACATATTCTGAAGAAAAAGGAAATAGGATAATGTGCTGAAAAATAATTTTTTTACAAAGGAGTTTACATGTGAAAAAGAGAAAATGGTAATGTTCGATCATACGAAAAAGGGGATGAGGAGATGAAATTTGTTACAGCGCACGCCGGATCGGACGTGTTTGTCGGGGTTGTTCACGAGCAAAAAGTCGTTCATTTATCGAAAGCGGATGAAACGATACCGAATACGATGATCGAATGTCTCGAACTTGGTGAATCGTTTATTGAAAAAGTGCAACGTGTGCTTAGAAACGTGCAATTGGAATGGATGTACGCCCTCGATGATGTGCAGTTGCTTGCGCCGATTCCGCGGCCGACAAAAAATATTTTTTGCATCGGAAAAAATTATGCCGATCACGCACAAGAAATGGGAAGCGTAGCGGATCGCGAAAATATGATTGTATTTTCGAAAGCGCCAACGACGGTCATCGGACATGAAGCACCGATTTTACGCCATGCGGATGTAACCGACCAGCTAGATTATGAAGGGGAACTTGCGATTATCATCGGAAAAAAAGGAAAGGCGATTCCGAAAGATCAAGCGCTTAATTACGTGTTCGGTTATACGATTATAAACGATGTGACGGCCCGCGATTTACAAGAGAGACATAAACAATATTTGCTTGGCAAAAGCTTAGATACGTCATGTCCAATGGGACCGTGGATCGTTCATCGTTCAGCAATGACCGAGCCGCATGCTTTACATATTGAAACGAAAGTAAATGGCGAAGTGAGACAATCGGCCACGACAGCGCAATTTATTTTCGACATTCCAACGATCATTGCGACGTTGTCGAAAGGAATGACGTTAGAGCCGGGAGATGTGATTGCGACAGGAACGCCAGCAGGAGTCGGAAAAGGCATGAATCCGCCACGCTTTTTACAGTCGGGGGATGTCATTGAAATTACAATTGAACAAATTGGAACGTTGCGAAATGTCGTGAAATAAAAGCTGGGATGCCCCAGCTTTTATTGTTCAAATACTTTTTTCACTTTTTCAATCGCCCAGTCGAGCTCTTCTTTTGTAATGACGAGTGGCGGAGCGAAACGGATGACTGTATCATGTGTTTCTTTACATAATAGCCCTTCTTTTTGTAGCTTTTCACAATATGGACGAGCAGGGACGTGTAATTCGACGCCGATAAACAACCCTCTGCCGCGCACTTCTTTAATGTCTGGATGGTTGATTTCGCGCAATTTTTCTTGGAAATATTGACCGAGTTCAAATGAACGCTCTGGCAATTTTTCTTCAACGATTACATCAAGCGCAGCGATCGAAACGGCGCAAGCAAGCGGGTTACCACCGAATGTCGATCCGTGCGAGCCTGGGTTGAATACACCAAGAATATCGCGATTTGCAGCTACGCATGAAATTGGGAATACACCACCACCGAGCGCTTTACCGAGAATGTACATGTCTGGTTCGACTTCTTCCCAATCGCACGCAAACATTTTACCTGAGCGGCCAAGCCCTGATTGAATTTCATCGGCGATGTATAGCACGTTATGTTGTTTACATACGTCGTATGCCGCTTTTAAAAATCCTTCTGGTGGGATGTTAATGCCTGCTTCCCCTTGAATTGGTTCGAAAATAAACGCTGCTGTATTTAGTGTAATGGCTTGTTTGAGCGCTTCGACATCACCGAATGGAATGACTTTAATGCCAGGAAGCATCGGACCGAATCCGCGTTTATATTCTGGGTTCGATGACATCGATACAGCTGTCATCGTCCGTCCGTGGAAATTGTCTTCACAAACGATAATTTCCGCTTGGTCGGCAGGAACGCCTTTGACGTCATACGCCCAACGGCGCGCAGCTTTGACGGCTGTTTCGACCGCTTCCGCTCCTGTGTTCATCGGTAAAACCATCTCTTTGTTCGTTAATTTTGCCACTTTTTCATACCATGGACCGAGCTGGTCGTTATGAAATGCGCGCGATGTTAATGTAATTTTATTTGCTTGTTCAATAAGCGCTTGCACGATGCGCGGATGGCGATGTCCTTGGTTGACCGCTGAGTAAGCGCTTAACATATCCATATAACGATTCCCTTCTGGATCTTCTACCCATACACCTTCGCCTTTTGATAAGACGACTGGAAGTGGATGATAGTTATTTGCACCGTATTTTTCTGTTAGTTCGATGATTTGTGTTGTTTTCACGTCAATCCCTCCTATTTCGATCGTCACATATATAACATACTTGAAGTGCATATAGAAAGTAAATAGAAAAGGAGAGCGTTTTCTTTTTCAATTCACGTACGGACGTGCTATTATAAGCATATATGAAGTGAAGAAAGGAGCATAGTTATGACACATGCACATATTACAACGTGGGTCGTTGCGCTTATTTTATTTGTCGTGGCGATTGCGCTTCAAGCGAAAGGACATGAAAAAACGAAAATGTTGCACATGTTGTTGCGCTTATTTTACATTTTAATCATTGCGACAGGTGCGTGGATTTTACATAGCATGTCCGCATTTCCATTTTTGTATATCGTCAAAGTGATTGTCGGTTTATGGGTCATCGGAACGATGGAAATGATTCTCGTTCGAACAGCAAAAGGAAAAAATACGAACGTTCTTTGGCTTCAGTTCATTGTCGCATTCGTTGTTGTGTTATATCTTGGCTTTAAATTGCCGTTCGGTTTTTCATTCTTTTCGTAAAGTTGGCATATGTGCCAACTTTTTTCTTTTTCCATCATATAGAAATATGTTATAATATAAATTGATTGATAATTCTAAAAAAGAGAAAGAAAGAGTGGGAAAAAGGGGATGAAATTATTTCAAACAGTTTGCAACACGTTTGCGGATTGGGAACGGTGGGTAAGCGACTATCGTTTATATGAGTATGACCAACTAACGATTTTCATTTCTTCGCTTTCCCCTTCGTTTCGCATGCAAGTCGACCGATACGTACAACATCATTTGCCTCAAGCACAACTGCTTCCGATGATTGGGGATGCATCGGAACAAGCAGTCATTTGTGCCCTCGTTTCTGATGAATGTCGCGCGGACTTAGACGAGATGCGTCAAAAAATGAAAATATCTGAACAATATTACCGCTCTTTATTTGAACATAATCCAGACATTGTATATTCCACCGATTTAGAAGGCAATTTTACGAGCGTCAATCCTGCATTTGAGCAAGTGTTTGGGTATAAGGCAGACGAAATTTTGCATACGAACTCGCTTGATTACATTAAAGAAGAAGATATTCCTCGTGTGCGTCGCTATTTTTATCGTACGTTAAAAGGAAAAGTGCAACAGTACAATTTAGAAATTCCTTCGAAGACGGGAGAGGTGCGTTTATTCCAAATTAAAAACGTCCCGATTATCGTTGATGGAAAAAAGGTGGGGGTTTACGGTATCGGAAGGGACATTACGGAACAAAAGCGGGCGGAAGAACATATAAAATATATCGCCTATCACGATGTCGATACGGGGCTACCGAACCGGTTAAAATTTACGAACATCGTAAAGCAAGCTATTAACGAGGCGAAAGGAACAAGGGGGACACTTGCGGTATTATTTATCGATATGGATCGGTTTAAAATCGTAAATGATACGATCGGTCATTACGGCGGGGATGACATATTAAAACAAATGGCGGAGCGAATAAAAAAAATATTGCCAGCCGGTGCGCATTTCGGTCGTTTCGGGGGGGATAAGTTTAGCTTGTTGCTGACGAAGCAAACAGATGCTCAGACAGTTATTGAGTGGACGAAAAAATTGCTTCAACATATCGCGCTTCCGATTGTATATGAAGAAAAAGAGTTTTTTTTAACGGCAAGCGTCGGTGTGAGTTTTTATCCTGCGGACGGTGTAGATGCCCAGTCGCTCTTAAAAAATGCAGATACGGCGGTGAATCGCGCGAAACAAAAAGGTGGCAACAGCGTGATGCTGTACGCAACAAAGATGAACGAACAAGTGATGTATCGCGTTGAGCTTGAACGTTATTTACGAAAAGCGCTCGAAAAAAATGAATGTTTTCTCGTTTATCAGCCGTTGCTTGATTTAGTGACGGGAAAAATTGTTGGAAGTGAAGCGCTGCTGCGTTGGAAGCATCCGAAAATCGGTTTCGTTTCCCCGCTCGAATTTATTCCGCTTGCCGAAGAAATTGGTTTCATTCACGATCTCGGTCGTTGGGTATTAACAGAAGCGTGCATGCAAACGAAAAAATGGCACGATCTTGGTTTCCATTCATTAATGGTTTCGGTCAACGTCTCTGCATCGCAATTTCAACATCCAACGTTTTTTGAAGATGTGCAACGAGCACTTAAACAGTCGCAACTTCCTGCGCATTGTTTACATTTAGAATTAACGGAAAGCTCGATGCTGCGCAATATGTATTACAGCATTCAGGTGATGAAACAGCTGCAACAACTAGGTGTACACGTATCGATTGACGATTTCGGTACAGGATATTCCTCGCTTAGTTATTTAAAAGATTTACCGATTAACACGTTAAAAATTGACCGTTCGTTCATTTACCAACTTCATAAAGATCGTTCGGACATTGCGATCGTCAAATCGATTATTACGATGGGACATGGATTACGTTTAAAAGTTGTCGCCGAAGGGGTAGAAACGGCTGAACAAATGAAATTGTTAAAGCGATTAAAATGTCATTATGCGCAAGGGTATGCCATTTTTAAGCCGCTTTCTGCGGAACAATTTGAACAACAAGTGTTACAAGGGAACGTGGTCATTCAATAATCGAGTTGGACACCGATCACTTTTTTCCCTGTTTGTAACGTCAGTTCAAAGCGATGTTGTTTTTCGTCAAAATAATGGTGAACACTACACATGTCAACCGAGTTATCAAATATTAAAAAATTAACCCCTTTTTCAGCAAATAACATATAGTTATAACAATACAAACAGTCATATACGGAAAAATGCCACTCGTTAACTAAGTGAATAAAATGAAAAAACGCGTGATCGGGTAGCTGAGAAAGCCATTGTTCGTATGCGTGCGACAACGGTTTCATGTAGCGGAGACGGTCACCGTTTTTTAATGCGTACCGTTCGGTCATATACACGTCCCCATCTTCTCCAAGCCACCCTTTTATCCATTGACCGAAACGGAAAAGCTCGACTTCCTCCGGTAAACTTGTTAGTTCATGCGCTTCATCCTCTTCGTCAAAAAACACCCATTCCCCATTTACTTGTTCAACAACGCCGTATATGTAAGCTCGTTTTTGTGCGCGCAATGATGCAAGGCGATCCATTTATTTCACTCCTTTTGTGTCAATTCCCTTCGTACGCCATTATAGACAACTCATCATTTATATAAACGATGCATAAAATAAAAGCATGCTTCATACTTGTTCACAACAGAAGGGAATGATTGACGTGTGCGGAATTACCGGATGGGTTCATTTTGAGCGTCATTTACAAAAAGAGAAAGAAACGGTGCTTAAGATGGCCAATACGCTCTCTTTTCGAGGGCCGGATGATACGAATGTGTGGCTTGATGACCATGTCGCCTTTGGCCATAAACGGCTTGTCGTCGTCGATCCAACAGGCGGTAAACAGCCGATGACGCGAATGAAAAACGGCTATCGCTATACGGTTTGTTATAATGGGGAGCTTTACAATACGGAAGATATTCGGAAAGAGCTATTGAAAAAAGGATATACGTTTCAAGGGCATTCGGATACGGAAGTGTTGCTTACAGCATATATGGAATGGCGGGAACAATGTGTCGATCATTTCAACGGCATTTTTGCATTTGCTGTTTGGGATGATGAGCGACGCCATTTATTTTTAGCGCGCGACCGATTAGGTGTCAAGCCGCTTTTTTACCGCCATGAACAAGGAGAGTTTTTATTTGCATCGGAAATCAAAGCGATTTTATCACATCCGAACGTCCGAGCAGAAGTTGACCGCGAAAGCTTGTGCGAAATTTTAGCGCTTGGACCGTCGCGTACACCAGGACATGGCGTGTTTCGGACGATTCATGAGCTACGTCCGGCACATGCGATGATTGTCGCAAAAGATGGTGTGCGACAGTGGCGGTATTGGAATGTAACGAGCGCACCGCACGTTCATTCGTTTCATGAGACGGTTGAACATCTTCGGACATTGCTGACAGATGCGATTACGCGCCAACTCGTTTCAGACGTCCCTGTGTGTACGTTTTTATCGGGTGGGGTCGATTCAAGCGCCATTACGGCGATTGCGGCGCAGGCGTTTGAACGAGAAGGAAAAGGACCGCTTCATACGTATTCCATTGATTACGAAGAAAATGAACAATATTTTACTGCGAACGCCTTTCAGCCGAATAGCGATGGTCCTTGGATTAAACAAATGTCTGATGCGTTTCAAACCGTTCATCATACGTGTGTCATTTCGCAACAACAATTAGCTGATGAATTGAAAGAAGCAGTCATTGCGCGCGATTTGCCGGGCATGGCGGATATTGATTCATCGCTTCTTTGGTTTTGTCGCCAAATTAAGCAACAGTTTGTTGTGAGTCTATCTGGAGAGTGTGCCGACGAAATTTTTGGAGGCTATCCATGGTTCCATAGAAAAGAAGATTTTGAGCGAGACGGATTTCCGTGGATGCGTTCATTGCATGAACGATTCGATCTGTTAAATGAAACGTGGCGTGAAAAACTGCCGCTTCATGAGTATGCCGATATGCGTTATAAAGAAACGCTTCGTGAAGTTCCTCACGCGGACGGAGAAAGCAAAGAAGAAGCGCGCCGACGCGAATTATTTTACTTAAATATGATTTGGTTTATGACGACGCTTTTAGACCGAAAAGACCGAATGAGCATGGCGGCAAGTTTAGAAGTGCGCGTCCCGTTTGCGGATCATCGCCTTGTCGAGTACGTATGGAACATTCCGTGGGAGATGAAAATGCATAACAATCGCGAAAAGGGGATTTTGCGTAAGGCGTTAGAAGGCATGTTGCCTGATGACGTATTGTATCGGAAAAAAAGTCCGTATCCGAAAACGCATCATCCGCGCTATACAGACATCGTAGCGGAACGACTAGAGACCATTTTAGCGAATCGCTCGTCCGTTTTATATGAACTGTTTGATGCAAAGAAGTTAAAGGAATTAGTGGAGACGAAAGGACAGTCGTTTCGCATTCCATGGTTCGGGCAATTGATGTCCGGTCCGCAACTTTTGGCGTATTTTATTCAGTTTCATGAATGGTTTGAGCATTATAACATTCATTTAAAAGAAAACTGAGAAAACCCGAACAACGTCGTCGTTGTTCGGGTTTTTAAGCTGTCGCTTCCTTTTTGACGAACGATTTTGTGCGCCATACGTTTGATTTCCAACGCCAATAGACGAGTAAGCCACGTATCCATTCGTCCGCCGCAAAGGCGAGCCAGATGCCGACTAAACCAAGATCGAATGAAATGCCAAGGAGGTAGGCAAGCGGGACGCTTATTCCCCACATCGAAGCGATGCCGATATAGACAGGAAATTTCACATCGCCCGCAGCGCGCAACGAGTTAATGACTACAAGGTTAAATGAACGCCCCGGTTCAAGAAGCATCGTGAGTAAAATGAGCGTCCCGCCTGTTTCAATCATCCGATTGTTGTTTGTGAAAATGGAAAACAGTTGGTCGGAAAAGACGGAAAACAATGCTGCCATCGTAAACGAAATGATGACCGCAAGTTTTAAACTTCGTAAGCAACGAGTATATGCCTCATGAAAGCGTTCTGCCCCAACGAGATGCCCGATCATAATTTGTGTCCCTTGCCCGATGGCAACGCTAAACAAAAAAATAAACATCATGATGTTTTGTGTATATACTCTCGTCGTTAACGCCTCTGTGCCAAGCATTGTAATAAAATATGTGATGACAAGTTGTGACGTATTGTAAGCGACATGTTCGCCGGCAGATGGAATGCCAATTTTTAATAATTGTTTAACGTAAGCAAATGAAAACGCCTCTTTCGATAACAGTGGGAGAGGATGTGGGAGACGTTTCATGATGAGCAAAAATCCAATGACAAGCCCGATCATCCGGCTGATCGTTGTTGACCAAGCGACCCCTTCAACACCTAAAACCGGTAAGCCAAACGGTCCGAACAACACGAAATAGTTGCCAATGATGTTTAATATGTTGACTCCAATCGTAATATTCATCATATCGCGTGTAAACCCGTAGCTGCGCAATATCGCCCCGAGCGTCATAATGAGCGCTTGCACAAATGAAAAACCACCAACAATCCATAAATAAGCACGCGCATCAGCCATTAGCTCGTTTGGAACGTTCATTACTTGAAGGAGATGATCGCTTCCTATCCAAAGCGCAACGCTTAATACGACGCCAAATAATAAATTTGCCCAAATGGAAGTAGCTCCAATATAGGAAGCTGTTTTTTCATCGTTTGCCCCAGCATATTGTGCAATTAAAATCGATGTTCCTGTTGCGATAAAGCCAAACATGACAACGATCATAAACAATAACTGATTGGCTACCCCGACAGCCGCAACCGCTTCATCGGCATATTGACTGAGCATAAACGTATCGGCATTGCCCGTCAACATATGAAGCGTCAATTCAATAAAAATGGGCCAAGTGAGCGCAAATAAAGAAAGCTTTTTTGCCAAACAAGACAACCCCTTTACGTTTTCCGACTTGCAAACTGTTTTTATTTTAATGGATTGTTATAATGAAAAAAAAGAGAAAAAGACGATAACTTTTGTACATTTCCGACTTAAAGGAGGGCGCTTATGTATATATCGTTTTCCGTTCCGCCGTTTCCCGTTTTCATTAAAGGTGGTGAGGCGGTTTTTCGAAAAGGAATGAAACATTTTCGACGCACGTTTTCGGTATTTGATTTACTGTATGTGCAAAAAGGAACGTTATATATGACGGAACACGAAGAAACGTTTACCGTTCGGGAAGGAGAATACGTCATTTTATGCCCACAGTTTGAACATTATGGGCATGAACCGTGTGGTGAAGATACATACTTTATTTGGATTCATTTTTCAGTGTCGCAATACGAGCTTGTTGAAAAACAGCCGTATGGATGGAGCGATATTATTGAACGAGAGGCAACGTATGTCGATTATGCGCAATATCGTTTATTTATTCCACAATACGGAAAGTTGAACAAAGTAGGAATGGAGACGATGTTGCAACATATCGTTCGTGAGCAACAAACACCGGATCATTCGTTGGCGCAACAGCTGTTATTTGCACAATGGATCGTTCAATTGCAAAAACAAACGCTTCATATTCCATCAGCGGCGGAGCATGTATGTAGAGAAGCGATGGAATATATTCATCGTCATTATGATCAATCGTTTGAAATGGAGCATCTTGCTTATGCTCTCCGACTTCACCCTGACTACATTTCACGCTGTATGCAAAAAACGATCGGAATGAGTGCGCTGCAATATGTACATGATTATCGGCTGAAAGTAGCAAAGAAAAAATTAGCCGCAACCAACGAGACGGTCGCGGCGATTGCTAAACAAGTCGGATTTGAAGATGGTGCATATTTTTCGCGTGTATTTAAAAAATTAGAAGGGATGACCCCAAGCGAGTATCGCCGTTTTATACAGCGGACGTAGGCTGTACAAGTAGCATACGAAAGCCGTACGGCTCAATTGTCATCGTTTGTTCAGTCATTTGTTCGTTCGTCCAAAGGTTGATGACCGTTTTGTCTTGAAGTGAAAATGGAACGGTCCATGTAAGCGATGCGTCTGCATTGTTTAACACGCAAACGATCGTTTCATCGTCGTACGTTTTGACGTAAGCGATATGATTCGTTTCATCGTTTGCTTCTAACACATGAAATTCGCCAAAGCGCAAGGCACGATATTGTTTGCGCAACGCAATGAGCGTTTGTACGTGCGTAAATAAATCGCGGTCTTGCTTTTCTTTTTCCCATACCATACATTTGCGACAAAGCGGATCTTGCCCGCCTGTTAAGCCGATTTCATCTCCGTAGTAAATGCACGGAGAACCGCTGAAAGAAAGTTGGAACGTAAACATGAGTTTTACCTTTTCTTTTCGTTCACCGCATTGCGTTAAAATGCGCGGCGTGTCGTGGCTGCCGAGCAAATTAAAGGCGACTTCATTGACGTTTTGCGGATAGTTATGCAACACGTTTACGATCGTATGGGCAAATTCGCTTGCTTTTACGTTTTCTTTCGCAAAGTAGTTGAGTGCGCCGTTTGTAAACGGATAGTTCATGACCGCATCAAATTGATCTCCTCTTAGCCATGGCATCGCATCGTGCCAAATTTCACCGAGGATGTACACGTCCGGTTTGATCGCTTTCACCGCTTGGCGAAACTCGCGCCAAAATTGATGATCGACTTCGTTCGCGACGTCTAATCGCCAGCCGTCGATGTCAAATTCGCGAATCCAATATGTTGCGACGTCTAGTAAATATTGCTTCACTTCTGGGTTTTCGGTATTTAGTTTCGGCATCTCTGGTACAAAAGCAAACGTATCGTAATTTGGAATCGGTTCCGTTTGAAGTGGAAATTCACGAATATGGAACCAATCTTTATACCGTGATTTCTCGCCGTTTTTTAATACGTCTTGAAACGGAGCGAAGTAATAGCCGCTATGGTTAAATACTGCATCAAGCATGACGCGAATGCCTTTTTTATGGCATGCTTCAACGAACCGTTTAAATGTTTGTTTGTCGCCAAATTGTGGATCGATTTCAAAATAGTCGATCGTGTCGTATTTATGGTTCGATGGCGCTTTGAAAATCGGTGTAAAATAAATGCCGGTAATGCCGAGTTCGACAAGATAGTCTAATCGTTCAATAATGCCTTCAAAATCGCCGCCAAAAAAGCTCGTCGTTGTCGGATCGATACTTCCCCATGGGAGCGTATTTGGCGGATTTAAACGTGGATTGCCGTTGGCGAAACGCTCAGGGAAAATTTGATACCATACCGTATCTTTCACCCAAGCGGGCGCGCAAAAGACGTCCGCATGATTTAAAAACGGAAAACAAAAGTAATAGGCAGTATCGTCTGTTGGTGCTTCTTGATAAAATCCTTTTTCTGTATAAATGAGTACTTCGTTTTCCGCATGCAATTCAAAGCCGTACCGCAAGCGACGATAAGGTGGAGCAACAGCGATGAACCAATAATCAAATAAAGCGTCACAACCGCTTTTTTGCATCGGTTGCTTGTCAAATTGCCATGCGCCATCTTCCCATACGTACGGGTCGCCAAATAACAAATAAACGGCATCGACGTCATCTTTTTTTGTCCGCAAACGAATATGTAGCGTTCGTTCGTCGTATGCATAAGCAAACGCATCTTTTGGACGGTGATAAATCGCTTCTTTTAACATGTTTCAATCTCTCCTCTCTATTTATCGCGCAATCGATTGCGCTTCTTATCACATACTTGTACGCTCTCTCTTCTTTGAACTAAGGAAGCGGATACAATGCTTATGTCAAGCGTAAAATGAAACGAATAAAAAAGTCAACATTCATTCAAAAAAAAGATGAAAAAAATAGTTGTCAAAACGGAAAATGATTGTATAATAAAGATAAAGATTGTGCAATCGTTTTCACAAAACGACATAGTGAAAGCGTTTGTATATGTTTGAAAACAGGAGGGGTCGAAATGAAAAAAACGGTATCTATTTTTTCATCGCTTGCATTGCTTGCAGGTGTCATGGCAGGTTGTGGTCCACAAGATGAGGCAAAACCAACCGAAAACGAAAATGAAGGTAAAACAGAAGTAACGGAAGATGGCATGCCGCCGAAACCGGAAAAGCTTGTCGTTTGGGAAGACGTGGATCGCGGTGTGGCGTTAGAGCCAGCAATTAAAGCATTCGAAGAAAAGTATGGCATTAAAGTAGAGTACAAAGAAGTTGAAATGGCGACAAAACAGCGCGATCAACTTCGTTTGGACGGCCCAGCAGGAACAGGTCCTGACGTTATTACTGTTCCGCACGACCAAATCGGTCAGCTCGTTACAGAAGGATTAATTCGTGAAATTCAAGTCGACCAAGCTGTATTAGATACGTTTACAGAATCTTCAATTGCGGCGCAAATGTATGATGGAAAGTTATACGGACTTCCAAAAGCAGTAGAAACGCCTGTATTTATTTATAACAAAAAATTAATGGACAAAGCGCCTGAAACGATGGATGAGCTATATCAGTTCTCAAAAGAGTTTACAAAAGGCGACCAATACGGTTTCTTAGCGCTTTGGGATAACTTCTATTTTGCGCACGGTGTCATTGCTGGTATGGGCGGCTACGTATTTAAAAACAATAACGGTGCGTTAGATCGCAATGACATCGGTTTAAATAACGAAGGTGCAGTAAAAGGGACAGAATACATTCAACAATGGTATAAAGAATTGTTCCCGAAAGGTATTATCGGTGAAAACGGCGGTTCAGCGATGGACGGTTTATTCAACGAAGGAAAAGCGGCATCTGTCATGAACGGTCCGTGGGCGTTCCAAGGTATGCGTGATGCAGGTATCGATATCGGAGTGGCGCCAATGCCAAAATTGCCAAACGGTGAGCCTGTGAAAACGTTTATGGGTGTAAAAGGATGGCACGTATCAGCGTTCTCGAAACATCCTGAATGGGCAACAAAATTAATTGAGTTTATTACAAACGAAGAAAATGCGAAAAAACGCTTTGAGTTAACGCGTGAAATTCCGCCAGTAAAATCGCTCATTAACGATCCGTTAATCGCGGAAGACGAAGGAGCAAAGGCGGTTGCGATCCAATCTCAATACGCGGTTCCAATGCCAAACATTCCTGAAATGGCAGAAGTATGGGGACCAATGGCGACAGCACTTCAACTTGTGGCAAATCAAAAAGCGGAGCCAAAACAAGCGCTTGATGAAGCTGTAAAAACAATTAAAACGAACATTGAAGCAAATCATCCAAGCAACTAAGGAACGAGCGGTACCTCTCTTGTAGAGGTACTGCTTCAACTTTCTTTTATTTGTTTATTTATTCACATTTAAGTGCGCTCCTCGCCATTGTTTAGAAAGGAGACAAAATCAATGGAAACACCAATGTATCAATCGAATCATCGGAAAATTGCCCTCGGTTTATCCATTATTCCGGGATTTGGACAACTGTATAATCGTCAATACGTGAAAGGCGTCGCATTTTTTGTTTTAGCTGCTTCGTTTCTTATTGTTTTTAAAGATTTATTAAATATGGGATGGTGGGGGTTATTTACGCTCGGTGAAGTTGTTGGACGAGACCATTCCATTTTCTTGCTCGTTGAGGGCATTTTAGCGGTCATTATTTCGGTGTTTGGACTTGGGTTTTATGCATTTAATTTGCGCGATGCCTATAAAAACGGGCAAAAGCGTGATTTAGGGTTGAAAATTAGCTCGTTGCGCGAGCAATATCGTGCGCTCGTTGACAACGGCTTTCCATATTTAATGATTTCACCAGGATTTCTTTTACTTGTGTTTGTCGTTATTTTCCCGATTATTTTCGTCGTCTTATTGGCGTTTACAAACTATGACTTATATCATTCACCGCCAGCGAAACTTGTTGACTGGGTTGGGTTTCAAAACTTCATTGACCTAGTGAAGCTCGATCTTTGGCGGAAAACGTTTATTAGCGTACTTGCTTGGACGATCGTTTGGACGTTTGGGGCAACAACGTTACAAATTGCGCTCGGTATTTTCTTGGCGATTATCGTGAACCAAAAAGATTTAAAAGGAAAAGCGATCATTCGGACGATTTTCATTTTACCTTGGGCAGTTCCAGCGTTTGTAACGATTCTCGTTTTCTCAGGTATGTTTAACGAATCGTTCGGAGTGATTAATAAAACGATTTTGGCGTCGTTAGGCATCGGACCGATTGAATGGATGACCGATCCGTTTTGGACGAAAGTGGCGTTAATTCTCATTCAAACGTGGCTCGGCTTCCCGTTCGTCTTTGCGATGACAACGGGGGTATTGCAAGCTATTCCGAATGAATTGTATGAAGCGGCGACAGTTGATGGCGCATCAAGTTGGCAAAAGTTTACGAAAATTACCCTTCCGCTCGTGTTGTATGCGACAGCGCCAATTTTAATTACGCAATATACGTTTAACTTCAACAACTTTAACATCATTTACTTATTTAATGGTGGTGGCCCTGCGGTATCTGGGCAAAATGCTGGTGCGACAGACATTTTAATTTCGTGGATTTATCGTTTAACGATGACGTCTGCGCAATATTCGAAAGCGGCGGCAATTACGTTATTGCTTTCGCTCGTTGTCGTATCTGTCGCATTATGGCAGTTTAGAAGAACAAAATCATTTAAAGAAGAGGATATGATGTAATATGGATATGAAAAGACAAAAACTCATTCGGTTGACGTTGTCGTATGCCGTCATTTTGGTGATGACGATCATTATCGTCTATCCGCTTCTTTGGGTCGTTGGCTCGTCATTTAATCCGGGACAAAGCTTATCTGGGTCAAAAATGATTCCAGACAACGCCACGCTAGCGCACTATAAAAAATTGTTCGATACATCGCAAAGCGATTATTTGACTTGGTATTGGAACTCGTTAAAAATTTCGACGTTGACGATGATTTTTTCCGTTATTTTAGTTAGCTTAACGGCGTATTCGTTTTCCCGTTACCGTTTCGTCGGGCGTCAAAACGGCTTAATGACGTTTTTGATTTTGCAAATGATTCCGAACTTTGCGGCGCTTATTGCCATCTTCATTTTGGCGCTTTTAACAGGATTAGTTGATACGCATTTAGGGTTAATTCTCGTGTATGTCGGCGGCGCGATTCCAATGAATACGTGGTTAATGAAAGGATATTTAGATACGATTCCGAAAGAGCTCGATGAGTCAGCGAAAATTGATGGAGCTGGGCATTTGCGCATTTTCTTTCAAATTGTGTTGCCGCTTGCGAAACCAATTATTGCGGTCGTGGCGCTCTTTACGTTTATCGCACCGTTTGGCGATTTCATTTTAGCGAGCGTGTTGCTTCGCAGCAAAGAAAAGTATACGCTTGCGGTCGGATTGTACGATTTAGTTGCAAAGCAGTTCGGCAGCGAATTTACGACGTTTGCGGCAGGTTCTGTATTAATTGCCGTGCCGATCGCTATTCTCTTCCTTTCATTCCAAAAGTATTTCGTTTCTGGCTTAACGGCAGGTGGAACAAAAGGATGAGAAACGAAAGGAAAGAATCGTTTAGGTTCTTTCCTTTCTTACTATTTCGAGATATATTAACATAAGAAGCTTGGAATGAATAGGAGTGGAATGGAATGAAAAACGTATGGCGTATATGTCTAGCTATCATATTATTGTTTTCCTTTGCTTTGCCGGCAAGCGCAAAAACAGAGCGCACATGGCAAGATGAACGCATTTATTTTATTATGGTTGACCGCTTTAATAATGGGAATCCGAAAAATGACTACGACGTCGATGTGCACGACCCGAAAGCGTATCACGGTGGCGACTTGCAAGGGGTTATTGACAAGCTCGATTACATAAAGGACATGGGCTTTACAGCTATTTGGCTTACCCCCATTTTTGCGAACGAAAAAGGCGGCTACCACGGCTATTGGATTGAAGATTTTTATAAAGTGGAAGAACATTTTGGTACGCTCGATGATTTCAAACGGCTTGTAAAAGAAGCGCATAATCGAGATATGAAAGTCATTTTAGATTTCGTTGTCAATCATACAGGCTACAACCACCCGTGGCTGAATGATCCTTCAAAAAAAGATTGGTTTCATGAGAAAAAAGACATTTTCAATTGGGCCGATCAACAGGAAGTTGAAAACGGCTGGCTGTTTGGCCTTCCAGATTTAGCGCAAGAAAATCCGGAAGTAAAAGCGTATTTATTTGACGTGGCGAAATGGTGGATTCAAGAAACGGATATTGACGGATATCGCTTAGATACGGTTAAACATGTACCGAAATGGTTTTGGGAAGAGTTTGCAAAAGAAGTGAAGTCCGTGAAGGAAGACTTTTTTTTGCTTGGTGAAGTATGGCACGATGATCCGCGTTACGTAGCGGAATATGGGAAGCACGGAATTGATGCGCTCATTGATTTTCCGTTTTATAGAGAAGCGTCAACGATTTTTTCAAACGTCGATCAATCGCTTGAACCACTTTACAACGTATGGAAGCGAAACGAGGCTTTTTATGACCGTCCGTATTTGCTTGGGACGTTTTTAGATAATCATGATACCGTTCGCTTTACTCGCTTAGCGTTACAAAATCGCATCAATCCGGTGACGCGTTTAAAACTTGGACTGACGTATTTGTTTGCAGCGCCGGGTATTCCGATTATGTACTATGGAACGGAAATTGCGCTTGATGGCGGAGAAGACCCAGACAACCGTCGTTTAATGAATTTCCGTACCGATAAAGAGCTCATTGATTATGTGACAAAGCTTGGTGAATTGCGTGAAAAATTGCCGTCGCTTCGCCGCGGTGATTTTGAATTGTTGTATGAACAAGGCGGAATGGCTGTGTTTAAACGGACGTATGAAGAGGAAACAACAGTGATCGCCATTAACAACACGTCAAAAACGCAAAAAGTGACGCTCGATGACGAATTAGAACAAGGAAAAGAGTTGCGCGGCTTGCTTGCTGGCGATTTAGTCCGAAGCAAAGATGGCAAGTATGATATCATTTTAGATCGCGAAACGGCGGAAATTTACGTGCTTGCGCCAAAAACAGGATTAAACATTCCGTTTATTGCGGCGCTTGTAGCGGTGTATGCTTCTTTTGGACTGTTTTTATATTTAGCGCGAAAACGGAAGCGATCATAACGATAGGAGGCGGCATGTATGCTAGAGGAGACGAGCTTTGCGATTCGGCCGACAAATGGGACGAATGAAATAGATGTGTGGCAATCGGTTGGCGATGTGCAAAAAATTGAAGAAAAAAAGCAAATATTTGCATTCACATGCGAGAACGCGTCGGGTAAAATACATTTTTATCGTGACGATATCGTTCGAGTGACGCTCGATCCATTCGACGGAAAGTATGTTTCTGTGAGTCCAGCAGTGGTCGCAACGCCGAAAAAAGTGGATGTGCACGTTCAAGAAAAAGAAGACGGCTGGGAGTTGCGGACGAAACAGTTGACAGTCGTCATCGAACGACGTCCGTTTCGTCTGGCGATATACGACAATGAAGGAATATTGCTCGTGCGTGATGAACAACCTGTATGTTTTGAAGCAAAAGGGCGTATGCGTTGCGTTCATGCGCTTGCTCCGACAGATGTCGTATATGGATTAGGAGAAAAAACAGGGGTGTTGAATAAACGTGGTTCTGTATGGAAGATGTGGAATACAGATGTGTATGCCCCGCACAATTTAGAAACGGACCCGCTGTACCAGTCGCATCCGTATATGATGGTGTTAAAAGACGGACATGCACACGGCGTCTTTTTTGATCATACGTATGAAACGACGTTTGACTTGCGGTATGAGTCGTTTTATACGTTCACGTCAGAAGGCGGTGCTCTCGACTATTACGTGTTTGCCGGCCCGCACCCAAAAGATGTGTTAACGCAATATACGCATCTCGTTGGTCGCATGCCGCTCCCGCCGAAATGGGCGCTTGGGTATCATCAATCGCGTTATAGTTATGAAACAGAACAAGAAGTGCGTGAATTAATTGACACATTTCGCAAAAAACATATTCCGCTCGATGCGGTATATTTAGATATTCATTATATGGATGAATATCGTGTATTTACGTTCGATCAAAATCGGTTTCCACATCCGAAATCGCTCGTTCAATATGCGAGTGAACAAGGGGTTCGCATCGTTCCGATCGTTGATCCGGGCGTGAAAGTAGATGCAGAGTACGATACGTATCGCGATGGCGTGCAAAAAGATTATTTTTGTAAATATGCAGACGGAACGTTGTTTAAAGGAGACGTTTGGCCGGGGACGAGCGTGTTTCCTGACTTTTTGAAGAAAAAAGTGCGCAAATGGTGGGGCGAACAACATGCGTTTTACACGAGCATCGGCATTGAAGGCATTTGGAATGATATGAATGAGCCGTCTGTGTTTAACGAAACGAAAACGATGGACGATCAAGTCGTTCATGACGGATGGAAAACGCATCGTCAAGTGCATAACATATACGGAATGATGATGACGGAAGCGACGTACAACGGATTGAAAAAACAACTGAAAGGGAAGCGTCCGTTTGTGTTAACGCGCGCCGGTTTTTCGGGCATTCACCGATATGCTGCTGTGTGGACAGGAGACAACCGCAGTTTTTGGGAACATCTTGAACTATCTTTGCCGATGTGTTTAAATTTAGGATTATCTGCCGTTGCATTTTGTGGGGCGGATGTGGGCGGCTTCGCTCATGATGCTCATGGGGAATTGCTTGTTCGTTGGACGCAAGTCGGCGCTTTTTTTCCATATTTCCGCAATCATTGTGCGATTGGTTTCGCCCGTCAAGAACCGTGGGCGTTCGGTGAAACATATGAACAGATGGTGAAGCGATATATTGAGTTGCGCTACGAGTGGCTCCCACATTTGTACACGTTATGTTTTGAAGCATATCAAACAGGTGTGCCGATGATGCGTCCGCTTATGATGGAATATCCGAACGATCGCGAAACGTGGAATATTTCGGATCAGTTTATGGTTGGCGAGCAAGTGATGATTGCACCGATCATCCGTCCGTATACAACGCATCGCATCGTTTATTTTCCAGAAGGACGCTGGGTTGATTATTGGACGAAAGAAAAATTTGAAGGCGGCAGACGATATATTGTTGAAGCGCCGCTTGACCGGTTGCCGATATTTGTAAAAGAAGGGGCGATGATTGCCCGTGCCGAAGCAAAACAATCGACGTCCATTGCGGACGAACAGTTGACGTTGTATGTGTATACGATGGAAGAAGGAACATCATCATATACGTTATACGATGATGACGGCACAACGTTTGCATACGAAAAAGGAGAGTATGTGAACATGCACATTCGTGCGGTATTTTCACACGATACCGTTCATTTTCACGTCGAAGCGGAAGGGACGTATCAGCCGCCGTGGCGTATGCGTGTCATGTTTGTTGGACATGTGCCGTCAACGGTCATAGTCAACGGTGAACAAAGATTTGTCGATGAAGCGACAAACTCGTTTGTTTTGTAAGAGATGGGGGATTTTTATGACAGTAACGATTAAAGATGTAGCGAAACGAGCGAACGTGGCACCATCGACTGTTTCGCGCGTCATTGCTGACAGTCCGCGCATTAGTGAAAAGACGAAGAAAAAAGTGCGCGAAGCGATGAAAGAGCTCGGCTATCATCCGAATTTTATCGCCCGCAGTTTAGCAAATAAATCGACGCAAGTCATCGGCTTAATTATGCCAAGCTCAGCCGATAAAGCGTTTCAAAACCCGTTTTTCCCAGAAGTCATTCGCGGCATTAGCAAAGCGGTGCATGATCGACAATATGCGTTGCAGTTGTCGACAGGGGAGACGGAAGCGGAAATTTATGAAGGTGTCGTCCATATGGTGCAAGGAAAACGCGTCGATGGGGTCATTTTGCTATATTCGCGTGCGAACGATAAAATTATGGCGTATTTACAAAAAGAAGACGTGCCGTTTGTCGTCATCGGGAAACCGCATAAAAAAGCGGAGGAAATTACACATGTCGATAACGATAACGTGCGTGCGGCACGCGAGGCGACAGAATATTTAATTGAACTCGGTCATGAGCGCATCGCTTTTGTCGGCGGAAACGTCAATCTCATTGTGACGATGGATCGTTTGCGCGGATATGAAAAAGCGTTGAAATCGGCCGGGCTGACGTATCGAAAAGATTACATTGTACATGAAGAATTTTTAAAAGAAGGCGGCCAAGAGGCGATGAAAGGGTTGCTTTCATTGAAAGAACCGCCGACTGCGCTCGTTGTCGCCGACGATTTAATGGCGCTCGGTGTATTAAATACGCTTGCGGAAATGGGGCTAAGCGTACCAGCTGATTTGTCGATCGTGAGCTTTAACAACGTGCTTTTATCAGAAATTTCCCGTCCGCCATTAACATCGGTAGACATTAACATTTTCCAGCTCGGCTTTGAAGCAGCAAGAAATTTAATTCAACAAATCGAAAACCCGAATGAGCCAATTAAACGCATCATTATTCCGCATACGCTCGTCAAACGGTTTTCATGCGACTACTACAAAGCGCCTTCTCAATAGAGGGCGCTTTTTTTGTAAATGGACTAGGCGAGAAGAAAAAAATGGTGTATTATATTCTTAACATTCACGCTCTTTGAAAAAATATATATGATGAGCAAGTACGGTGCATACGTCCGTATGCTTAAAAGGGAAGAACGGTGCAAAGCCGTCGCGGTACCCGCCACTGTGATGGGGAGTTTCGTTGCAATATGCCACTGATTTTTGGGAAGGCGCAACGAAATGATGAACCTAAGCCAGGAGACCTGCCTGCTTGCGATACGTCGGCTGCCTACGGGAATATAGGTGGACGTGCGGAGACGATGGAAAGCAACGGTTGTGAATGCATGATTGTTTGAATATTTCGTTTTTTCTGCACCTCTACCTAGGGGTGCTTTTTTTATTTTGAAAAAAGGGGCGACATATATGGCAACATGGAATTTACAAGGAACGACACATCACATGCTTATTTGCAATGGAGGAAGCTGCATGAGAAAAGGAGGGGAAGAGGTGACACAAGCGATTCGCGATGAAATTGATCGGTTGCAGTTACATGGGCGCGTTCATACGACGCGGACGAGGTGCAACGGGCGCTGCGAAGATGCATGTGTCGTCATCGTTTATCCAGAAGGTGTTTGGTATCGTACGATTGATGAGCAAGTCGGTAGGGATATTGTACGAAAACATGTAAAAGATGGCAAAGTATTGCTTGATTATGTGACGTACACATACGATGGAGGGTTTGTCATACCTGAACATAGCGTTGCGACAAGGGGGAAGGAAAAGTGAAGAAACCGTTGTTTTTTTTCGCTAGTGCGTGCGTAACCATCTATATTTTATTTGCGCTTTCGCCTTCTGTATATGCGATGCACATTATGGAAGGATTTTTGCCTTGGCAGTGGGCGCTCGTTTGGTGGCTGTTATTTTTACCGTTTTTCTTGATCGGTATGCGCAACGTTGCGCGTTTGATGAGGCAAAGGCCCGAAGTAAAGTTATTGCTTGCTTTAGCTACGGCGTTTACATTTGTTCTTTCGGCGTTAAAAATCCCGTCTGTTACAGGAAGTAGCTCTCATCCGACTGGGACAGGTCTTGGTGCACTTTTATTCGGACCGTTCGTGATGACGGTCATTGGTACGGCGGTGCTATTGTTTCAAGCGCTTTTACTTGCGCATGGCGGAGTGACAACACTTGGTGCGAATGCGTTTTCCATGGCTGTCGTTGGTCCGCTCGTTGCGTACGTCTTGTTCGTTCTATGTAAAAAGTGTGGAATATCGCTGCGCATTTCCGTCTTTTTAGCGGCGATGATGGCTGATTTGGCGACATACGTCATGACGTCGTTTCAACTCGCCCTAGCATTTCCAGATGTGACAAGCGGCGTATGGGGCGCATTTTTAAAATTCGCTTCCATTTTTGCGGTGACACAAGTACCGCTTGCGATCACGGAGGGACTTCTTACCGTCGTCGTATGGAACTTTTTGCATACGTACTCGAAGCGAGAGTTAGACGTGTTAAAGGAGAGGGGGGTGTCTTTCAAATGAACAATCGTATATTGTTGTTCATTGCTGCATTGTTGATCGTGTTGCCGCTATTTATTGTGAAAAATACGGAGTTTGCTGGGGCTGATACGCTTGCGGAAGAAATGATTCAACAAATCGCCCCGCATTATGAACCGTGGTTTCATGTTTTATTTGAGCCGCCAGGCGGTGAGGTAGAGACGTTACTATTTTCGGTACAAGCAGCGCTTGGTGCGGGAGTGATTGGATATATTATCGGGCTATATAAAGGGCGACAGCGAAATGGTTAGTTGGCTTGATGAATGGGCTTACCGAAACAAGCTTGCTAAATTAAATGTCACATTTAAATTGATGCTTACGTGTATGTTACTCATATGGGCGTTATGTGGAACGAATGTCGTTCGCTGTATCATTATCGTTTGGCTATTCGTCTGGCTTCTTTATCATGCGCGCTTACCTTGGCGTGTTTGTGTTCACTTTTTTATTGTTATGGTTCTTATCATGATCGGAAGCTGCGTGCCACTTCTTTTTACCGTTGATCGGACGATTCATTTTGTCAGCGAAAATATGGCGGAAGTGGCGACGATTTGCTTGCGAGCATTGGCAAGTTCGTTTACTCTCTTTTTTCTCGCGATCACAACGCCGTTTTTTCGCATTGCTCATGCATTAAGCAAATGGCACGTCCCGAAAGCATTTATTGAGCTATTGTTGTTGACGTATCGCTTCATTTTTGTGTTAGAAAAAGCAGCGATGCAATTGTTTATGACGGTGCGAATAAAAAATGACGAACGAAGTTGGCACCTCGCCTCACTTGCTGTTGCACAACTGTTTCGCCAAACGATGCGCGACTATGAAGCAACGATCATTGCACAAGAGACGAGGAACGCATCATTTGTTTTTCCGATTTGTGCGGACGAACAATTGCCGCGAAAATATGTGATCGAAACATGTGTGTGGCTCGTTGTTTTACTTATGATGGAGGGCTTATATGTTAACGTTTCATGATGTTCATTATACGTACCAAAACGGCGTATATGTGCTAAAAGGTGTATCGCTTACGATTGAGCGTGGGAAAAAATATGCGTTAATTGGGAAAAATGGTTGTGGAAAAACGACATGGCTCCTTCATGCAAACGGCATTTACCGTCCGACGAAAGGAGACGTGTATTGGGAAGGAAAAAAGGTAGAAGATCGGCGGTTAAGGCGCGAGTTACGACAACATGTCGGCGTCATTTTTCAAAACCCAGAACACCAATTTTTAGCTCCGACCATTGAAGAAGAACTGGCGATTAGTTTGCAATCAAATCGCGAGCGGATGGATGAAGTGATGGAGCAGTTTTCACTTCATCGATGGAGAGATATACCGATTCACCACTTAAGTCTTGGACAAAAAAAATGGTTATCGCTTGCGGTAGCTATGGCTCCGCAACCTCGCTTACTTATTGTCGATGAGCCTTCTGCTTATTTAGACGGTTTGCAAAGCGAGCGCTTAATCAGTAAATTAAATGAGTTGCACGAAGCAGGTACGACGCTTGTCGTTATTACACATGATCTCGATTTTGTTTGGCAGTGGGCGGACGAAGTGTTTGTCATGCATGATGGGCGCATCGTTTTGCATGGACCACCCGCCTTTGTATTTACGCAAACGAATATATTTCGTGAACTTCATTTCCCATTGCCGCTTCTTTTACGCATATGGGAGCATGAAAAGAAAACGTATACTGAACAACAATTCGCGCAATGGATTGAACGATGGAAAAAGGGGTGAAAATGTATGGCGGGAAAATTGTTTGTTGTTGGCTTTGGACCGGGAAGTGTGGATCATATGACAAAACGGGCGCGTGAAGCGATAGAGGAAAGCGATGTCATTGTCGGCTACAAAACGTATGTTGATTTAGTGAAGGATCTCATTCATGGAAAAGAAGTCATTTGTACCGGAATGACGGAAGAAGTAGGAAGAGCCCAAGAGGCGATCAAGCAAGCGGAGCGCGGCAAAAAGGTAGCTGTCATTTCAAGCGGAGATGCTGGACTTTATGGGATGGCGGGACTCGTTTATGAAGTGTTAATTGAAAAAGGATGGAAAAAAGAAACAGGAGTCGGAGTAGAAATTATTCCAGGTATTTCAGCGATTCATTCTTGCGCTGCTTTGTTAGGGGCGCCGATTATGCACGATGCATGTACGATTAGCTTAAGCGACCATTTAACTCCGTGGCATATGATTGCGAAAAGAATTGAAGCGGCTGCCGCAGCGGATTTTGTCATTGCGCTATACAATCCAAAAAGTAGCCGCCGTACGCAACAAATCGTTGAGGCGCAGCGCATTTTATTAACGTATCGCTCGCCAAATACGCCCGTTGGACTTGTCAAAAGCGCGTATCGCGAGCGGCAACATGTCGTCATTACAAATTTAGGAGATATGTTACAACATGAGATTGGTATGCTAACGACTGTTATTATTGGAAACTCTTCTACATTCGTTCATGATGGTTTGATAATTACCCCGCGCGGTTACGAGCGAAAATATACGCTATCAAGCGCTGTTCAACCGTTAAAGCCGCATGAACGGTTACGGCCAGAAGCGGAACCGTGGGCGCTCGCGAACGTGCGCACATTAGCGGAAGAAGCATATGAAAAAGTGACGTCTCCAAAAAAGATGGAACGGTTAGAAGTAGCGGTTAGTCCGGGAGTGGCAAACAAAACGTTGACACCAAAACAAATGACGAACATTGCACACATCGTTGGGGAACGAGGGACGATTGTGTATACTCCTGATCATTATTTAAAGGTGACAATGGAAACAGAGAGGCCGGATGAAGTCATTGCCTCTTTTTTAGCAGCAGGATTAACGGTTGCGCCAGTGGGGGATGTGCTTATGATGAAAGCGTGCGATTTTTGCGACGGTGAGAAAAAAGATGCCATTCCTTATGCTGAACAGTTGTACAAGCAATTTGGTGGGACGTCTTTGCCGAAAGAGTTACGTCTCGGATTTAATGGGTGCGGTATGGCGTGTTACGGTGCAGTAAATGAAGATATTGGCGTCGTTTATCGAAAAGGGGCATTTGATTTATTTTTAGGAGGAAAAACAGTGGGAAGAAACGCTCATCCGGGTCAGCTTGTTGCTGAAGGAATTCACCCTGATGACATCGTTGCCACGATCGCACGTATTATTGAGCAATACAAAAAAGAAGGATATGCAAACGAACGTTTTCATAAATTTTTTGAACGAAAAAGGGAAGTCGGTGGCTTTGTTTACGGACAAACAATGAAAGTAGAGTCGGCTGCATGTGGGGAGTGAAAAAGATGAAAGCTGTTTTATTTGTTGGACACGGAAGCCGTGATGAAGAAGGGAACGAACAAGTTCGCCAGTTTGTACAAACGATCCGTCCGCAAATCAATGAAACGTTTTATGTGCATACATGTTTTTTAGAGTTTGGTGTTCCATCGGTCATTGACGGCATCGCCCATTGTGTGG
Organism: Anoxybacillus sp. CHMUD; assembly: GCF_013096965.1. Classification (NCBI taxonomy): domain Bacteria; kingdom Bacillati; phylum Bacillota; class Bacilli; order Caryophanales; family Anoxybacillaceae; genus Anoxybacillus; species Anoxybacillus sp. CHMUD. Next base: position 74,957 of record NZ_SDLG01000003.1, on the reverse strand, counting down.
AACAGGGAGCGAAAGATGTCGTCATCATTCCAATTATTTTGTTACCAGCTGGTCATTCGAAATTACATATTCCAGCAGCCATTGACGAAGCGAAACAACGCTATCCGCACGTTTCGTTTACGTATGGACGACCGCTTGGCATTCACGATGCAACGTTTACGATTTTACAAGATCGTTTAAAAGAAGCAGAGGTTGTTTTAGATGAGCATACAGCGATCATTTTGCTTGGGCGCGGCGGGAGCGATCCAGATGCCAATAGCGATTTATATAAAATTGCCCGTTTATTTTGGGAGCGAAATAAACAGGCGATCGTTGAACCTGCGTTTATGGGCGTCACAAATCCGTCATTAGATGAGGCAGTCGTAAGATGTGTCAAGCTCGGTGCAAAAAAAATCGTTATTTTACCTTACTTTTTATTTACAGGCGTGCTCATTAAGCGATTAGAAAAGAAAGTTTCCGAGTTTCAAAGCGCTTATCCGCACATTTCGTTTATACTTGGGCATTATTTCGGCTTTCATCCGTCGCTACAGACGATTGTGCTCGATCGGTTACAAGAAGCAATGAGTGATTCCGTGCAAATGAATTGCGATACGTGTCAATATCGCATTCATGTCGCTCAACATCATCACCACCACCATCACCACCATCATCACGACCATTGAGGTGAAACGAATGATTATGATGTTATCAGGAACAAGCGATGCGAGACAGTTAGCGCTAGCGATTCGCGATGCTGGATACGACGTGTTTGCAACAGTTGTGACAGAGCATGCAGCAGAACAAATGGCACATGTTGGATTGCATGCGCATGTCGGGCGTTTAACAGCGTGTGAAATGGTTCAGCTTATCCAGCAACATAGAGTGACAGCAATTGTTGATGCGAGCCATCCGTTTGCAGAAGAAGCGTCGCGTCAAGCGATGAAAGCAGCAGAAGAAGCAAATGTCCCGTATATTCGGTATGAACGAAAAGAAAGCGTCATTACGTATGATCGCGTCACATTTGTTGATAGTTATGAAGCCGCAGCACAGTATGCTGCAAATAAAAAAGGGGTAGTGATGTTGACGACGGGCAGTAAAACGTTGCCGATTTTTGCTGATATGTTGCTTCCACTTCCTGATGTTCGTTTAATTGCCCGCATGTTGCCGCGAAAAGACAACATGGAATTGTGTGAACGATTGCGCTTTCCGCAAGAAAACATTATCGCGATGCAAGGTCCATTTACGAAACAATTAGATATCGCTTTGATGCAACATTTCGGTGTGACGCTTCTTGTGACGAAAGAAAGTGGACGAGTTGGATTTGTCGATGAAAAAATTGCTGCAGCCCAAGAACTTGGCATTGAAACGGTCGTTATTCGCCGTCCGAAACTTTCTTATCCTGTCGTTTATCATGAGTTTTCTGACGTCATTCGCGCGTTGGAAGAAATAAAAATGAAAGGAGAAAAATAAATGGATTTTCGAACAACGTTTCGCCCGGTAACGGTGCAACCAGAACAAATTGAACAAAAGAGCTTCCAAATCATTGATGAAGAAATCGGGGAACACTCGTTTTCAAACGAACAATATGCGGTTGTTCAGCGCGTCATTCATGCGAGCGCCGATTTTGAATTAGGGAAAAGTTTATTGTTTCATCCACGTGCGATTGAAGCGGGCATTTCAGCGATCCGCGCAGGAAAAAAAGTCGTCGCTGATGTGCAAATGGTGCAAGTTGGAATTAATAAAGCACGTCTTGAAAAATATGGTGGGAGTGTGCACGTGTATATTTCTGATGATGACGTCATGAAAGAGGCGAAGCGATTAAACACGACGCGCGCGATTGTTGCGATGCGCAAAGCAGTAAAGGAGGCAGATGGAGGGATATTTGCGATCGGGAATGCGCCGACAGCGCTTCTTGAGCTTATTCGCCTCGTGAAAGAAGGTGAAGCGCGCCCCGGGCTCATTATCGGTTTACCGGTCGGCTTTGTTTCGGCAGCGGAATCGAAAGAGGAATTAGCAAAGCTTGACGTGCCGTTTATTACGAACGTTGGACGAAAAGGGGGGAGCACGGTTACGGTTGCCGCTTTAAATGCCTTGTCTATTTTAGCGGAGCGAGAATAAGTATGGAGAAAGAAAAATTGCGCGAAGGATATACAACTGGCGCATGTGCAACGGCTGCGACAAAAGCGGCGTTATGTGCGCTTATTACTGGAAGGAAACAAACAGAAGCGACAATTATGTTGCCGATCGGGCGAGAAGTCACTTTTCCGATCGTTTCTTGTGAAATTGAGAAAGATCGAGCGAGCGCGACCGTGGTGAAAGACGGGGGAGACGATCCTGATGTGACGCACGGTGCTTCTATTGTTGCGACGGTTTGCTGGACGGAAGAAGGAATTCATATTGACGGAGGAGAAGGAGTCGGAAGAGCAACGAAACCGGGATTGCCTATTCCAGTTGGCGAAGCGGCGATCAATCCCGTACCGCGTCAAATGATGACGGACGTCGCCCGTCATTTACTGACCGAGCATCGTTTAACACGTGGAGTACGCATTATCATTTCTGTTCCAAATGGAGAGGAAATAGCGAAAAAAACGTTAAACGCGCGCCTTGGGATCGTTGGTGGCATTTCTATTTTAGGAACTCGCGGCATCGTCGTTCCGTTTTCCACGTCCGCGTACCGAGCAAGTATTGTACGCGCGCTCGAAGTGGCGGTTGCTTGCGGTTGTGATCACGTTGTTCTCACGACAGGCGGAAGAAGCGAAACGTATGCGATGAAACAATATCCTCATTTGAAAGAAGAAGCATTTATTGAAATGGGCGATTTTGTTGGATTTACGTTGAAACAATGCAAAAGGCTTGGGATTCAGAAGGTGTCGCTCGTTGGGATGATGGGGAAATTTTCAAAAGTCGCCCAAGGCGTCATGATGGTTCATTCCAAAAGTGCGCCTGTTGACTTTCAATTTTTAGCAGAAGTTGCGAAGCAAGCAGGTGCTCCGACACCCCTCATTGAAGCGGTGAAACAAGCGAATACCGCGTCACAAGTTGGAGATATGATGTACGAAGCAGGATATTTATCGTTTTTCGATTTGTTATGTGATTATTGTTGTCAACATGCGTTGCGGGAAGTGAATGGAGGAATGATCGTTGAAACGACGCTTTATACGTTAAAAGGACAACAACTAGGAAGGGCGGTGCGAAACGATGGAGCGAATGAAATTAATCGGAATTGGAGCTGATGGAAGAAATTCTCTTCCATCGCTGTATGAACAATGGATTCATGAAAGCGAGCGGCTCGTTGGCGGAGAAAGGCAACTATCTTTTTTTCCTCACTACAAAGGGGAAAAAATCGTCATTCGAAGCAACTTATCATCGCTTTTTGAAACGCTTGTAAACGAGCCGAAAAAAACGGTCATTTTAGCATCCGGTGATCCGCTATTTTACGGAATCGGTAGTTATTTAGCGAAAAAAGTTCCGATTGAAGTATACCCCTCTGTCAGTTCGCTCCAATGGGCGTTTGCGAAAATGGGAGAAAGCTGGCACGATGCATATGTCGTTAGTTTGCACGGACGTTCGATAAAAGGGCTTGCTCAGCGTATAGATGGAAAAGAAAAAGTAGCCATTTTAACAGATGAAACGAACGATCCGCGTGCGATTGCTTCATATCTTTTAGAATATGGGATGACAGAATATGAGGCGTTTGTTGGGGAGAACCTTGGGGGAGAAAACGAACGTTGTCGATTCATGACGTTAGAAGAGATGAAAGATGGCATGTTCGCTTCCTTAAATATTGTTGTTTTACGACGTGTCCATAAAGGACCGAGTTGGACGTTTGGTATAGAGGATGAAGAGTTTTTTCAGCGGAAACCAGAAAAAGGGCTCATTACGAAAAAAGAAGTTCGCGTCTTAAGCTTGCAAGCGCTTTGCCTTCATGAAAAAAGCGTCGTGTGGGATATCGGGACGTGTACAGGATCGGTAGCGATTGAAGCAGCAAAAATAGCTCGTGAAGGAGCCGTATTTGCGATTGAGAAAAACGCTCATGACATAGAAATATGTCAGAAAAATATGAAAAAGTTTCGTGCGGATGTTACACTTGTTCACGGTCGAGCGCCAGAACATTTAGAACAGTTTCCTGATCCAGATGCCGTCTTTATTGGAGGGACATCAGGAAGTTTACGGGATATTGTTGCGGTTTGTTGCGCACGGTTAAAACAAGGGGGACGCATCGTCGTGAATGCGGTGACGATTGAAACGCTATATGAAGCGATGGAAGCGTTTCGGCAATATGGGTATCATGCCGATATTTTGCTTGCCCAATTTTCACGAAGCAAACCGATTTTACAATTGACACGTTTTGATGCGTTAAATCCAATTTATATTATTTCAGCACGAAAGGATGAAAAAAATGATCGGTAAGTTATATGGCATAGGCGTTGGTCCGGGCGATCCTGAACTATTGACGGTAAAAGCGTTTCGGCGTTTAAAAGAAGCAGATGTCATCGCCTATCCGAAAAAGACAAACGGCAGTAAAAGTTATGCACAACAAATTGTAGAGGCATACTTTTCCCCATCCGAAAAGCATATGCTTGGCCTCGTTTTTCCGATGACAAAAGATGAAAACGTGCTGCGCGAAAAATGGGATGAAACGGTAAATGATGTATGGGAACATTTGCGCGAAGGAAAACATGTTGCATTCGTGACGGAAGGAGATCCGCTTTTGTATAGCACGTGTATTCATTTTATGCGCACGATGCAAATGAAATATCCGGATGTATCGATCGAAATCGTTCCTGGTGTTTCTTCTATTAATGGGGCGGCGGCACGGTTGCAATTACCGCTAGCTGATGGGGATGAGACGATTGCGATCGTTCCCGCACGAGATAATTACGACGCGATGAAAAAAGCGATCGAAGCACATGATTGTGTCGTTTTTTTAAAAGTCGCGAAAGTGATGCCCCTTCTTTTATCGATTTTAAAAGAGATGAACTTAACAAAAAAAGCGGCAGTTGTGACGAAAGTGACGTCACATGAAGAAGTGCTATGGGACATCGGGCAATTAGAACATGTGTCGTTGCCATATTTAACGTTGATGGTGGTGAGAAAGTGAAAATATATATTGTTGGAGCTGGTCCGGGAGCGAGCGATTTAATTACAGTCAGAGGAATGAAGTTGTTGCAGCGAGCGGATGCGATTTTTTATACTGATTCACTCGTCAATGAAGAGCTGCTTACATATGCGAAAACAGAGGCGCGTATTTTTCGTACGTCTGGCATGCATTTGCAACAAATCGTTTCGCTTATGTGTGAAGAAGTAAAGAAAGGACGCGTTGTCGTGCGGCTTCATACAGGCGATCCGTCGATTTATGGAGCGACGTTGGAACAAATTGCTCTTTTGAAAAAAGAGGGAATCGACGTGGAAATTGTACCAGGAGTCAGCTCAGCATTTGCTGCTGCCGCTGCGGCGCAAGTGGAGTTGACGGTGCCGAACTTAACGCAAACGGTTATTTTTACGCGTGCAGAAGGAAGAACGCCTGTACCAGAAAAAGAACAGCTCGCTTCTCTTGCGAAACATCATTGTACGATTGCCCTATTTTTAAGCGCGACGTTAACGAAAAAAATAACTGCTGCTCTTCTTGAAGCGGGATGGAGCGATCGAACGCCTGTCGTTGTTGTGTATAAGGCGACGTGGCCGGACGAAAAAATTGTACGCACAACGGTTGGTATGCTTCATGAAGATATGCAGCGTCACGGCATTCGCCAACACGCTCTTATTTTAGCGGGATGGGCGCTTTCGAATGAACTAGATGAATCGTATCGCTCGAAATTGTACGATGAAACATTTACTCACGGCTATCGCAAGGGAGGGAAGTGAGATGTATGCTGTTGTCGCCATTACAAAACACGGGGTACATATTGCGAGAAAGCTATACGATCAACTTCCGCATGCGCACATTTATTATACGGATAAATTTGCGAAAGGGGACGAACACGAGAAAGGAATTCATTTATTTTCAGGAAATGTTCGATTGTTGTTGCCGCAATTGTTTTCAACGTATCGCGGGCTGATTCTCATCATTTCCCTCGGTGCTGTCGTACGAATGATTGCTCCGTTGCTAAAAGACAAAAAAACAGATCCTGCTGTTGTTGTGATTGATGATAAAGCAGAACATGTCATTAGTGTATTATCCGGTCATTTAGGAGGAGCCAATGAGCTGACAAAAAAAGTGGCGAATTTGCTTGGCGCTCGTCCGGTCATCACGACAGCATCCGATGTGCAGCAAACGATTGCGGTTGACTTATTCGGTCGCTCGTTCGGATGGGAATGGGAAAATGAAAACAATTTGACGCCTGTGAGCGCTGCGGTTGTCAATGAGCAACATGTCGCGATTGTACAAGAATCGGGAGAGCAAAATTGGTGGACGTATGATACGCCGATTCCAGCAAACATTCGGCAATATGATTCGATTGCTGAGGCGCTTGAAGCGAAGCCGGATGCGGCGCTTATTGTCACGCATCGCTTGCTCGAAAAAGAGGAAGAAGCGATTTTACAAAACGGGGTGTTATATCGTCCGAAAGTGATTGTTATTGGCATCGGGTGTAATCGTGGGACAAGCGCAGAAGAAATTGAACACGTCATTGATGAAACGCTACAACAGCTTCGTTTTTCAATGAAAAGTGTCAAAGCGTTATGCACGATCGATTTAAAAAAAGATGAAGAAGGGTTGCTAGCTGTCGCAAATAAATATCAATGGCCGCTCATTTTTTACACGCCTGAGCAGTTGAACGACGTTCCGATTGATGAGCCGTCTGAAACAGTATTTCGCTACACGGGAGCATATGGGGTAAGCGAACCTGCAGCGAAGCGATATAGCGGACAAAATAAGCTTGTGTTAACGAAAAAAAAGAGCGGAAATGTGACGATTTCTGTTGCACTTTGGGAGGAACGGAAATGAGGAGAATTGTCGTTGCAGGAACGGGGAGCGGTGTTGGAAAGACGACGATCACACTCGGTTTAATGAGCGCGTTCAAACAGCGGGGATACTTTGTTCAAGGATTCAAATGTGGGCCAGATTATATTGATCCGACGTATCATACCGCGGTAACAGGAAGACGTTCGCGCAACTTAGATAGTTGGATGGGGAATGAACAAATTGTGCGCTACGTATGTAGCCGTGGGAGCGAAGGAGCGCATTTATCGATTATTGAAGGGGTGATGGGGTTATTTGACGGGAAGCGAGCGACGACAAATGAAGGATCCACTGCAGAAATTAGCATGATCACCGAAAGCCCTGTCTTGTTAGTTGTCGACTGTTCAGGCATGGCGCGTAGCGCTGCGGCAGTTGTGCGCGGATTTCAACTGTTTGATAAACGAGTTCGCATTGTTGGAGTTATTGCGAATCGCGTTGGGAGCGAAGGGCATTTTCGCCTCGTCAAAGAAGCGATTGAACAACAATGCGGTATTCCTGTCGTTGGCTATTTGTTAAAAGAAAGCGATTTGACGATTCCAGAGCGTCATTTAGGGCTTGTTCCATCTGTGGAACGTGGAGAGCTTCAACCGTTTTTTGAGCGGCTTGGTGAGCGCATCGCTCAAACGGTCGATTTAGATGCTATATGGAAACTAGCGGAAACGACCGTCCTTCATAGCGAGCCGTTTTTTACACCAAAACAAACGTACGATGTGCGCGTGGCTGTCGCAAAAGATGCAGCGTTTCATTTTTATTACGAAGAAAATTTAGAAATGCTTCAGGCGTATGGGGCAACGCTCGTTTATTTTTCTCCGCTTGCCGGTGAATGTGTGCCGAACGATGTGCACGGATTGTACATTGGTGGAGGTTTTCCAGAGGAATTTGCCGCGGAGCTTGCGCGTCACGAAAAAGTGAAACGATCGGTTGCCGAAGCCATTCAGCGCGGTTTACCGACGCTTGCCGAGTGCGGTGGATTTATGTATTTAACAGAAGGCATCGAAACGACTGGCGGACAATATTACGAGATGGTCGGCGTCATTCCGGGGCACGTATGTATGCATCGAAAGCTTGTGGCGCTCGGATATCGCGAAGTGACAGGAATGGAAGGAAACTTTTTATTTGAACAAGATCAAGCGAAAGGACATGAATTTCATTATTCAACGTTTATTCGACGCGAAGAAGAAAAATTTTCATATGAAGCGAAAGGGCTGCGCGGATGTAAACGAGACGGATATATGGATCAGCGGTTAGTCGCTGGTTACATTCATTTTTATTTTCCGTCGAACCCTTTGCTTGTTGAGCGGTGGTTGAAGGCGTGTAGCGAGGTGAAAGGCGATGCGTAAAGCGCTGCCAATTATGTTTCAAGGAACGCATTCAGATGCGGGAAAAAGTGTGATCGCGACAGCTTTTTGTCGCATATTTGCCCGCAACGGTTGGAAAACAGCACCGTTTAAGTCGCAAAATATGTCACTTAATTCATACGTAACGACTGACGGAAAAGAAATCGGACGCGCGCAAGGAGTGCAGGCGGAAGCGGCAGGCGTGTTAGCGACTACGCATATGAATCCGATTTTAATTAAGCCGAGTCGCGATCAAGAAGCGCAAATTGTTGTACATGGAAAACCGTACAAAAACATGCAAGCGAGTGCTTATCGCACCGAGTTTTTTCATACGGGACTGAACATTATTCAACAGTCGCTCGATGTGTTAATGAAACAATACGATCGACTAGTCATTGAAGGGGCGGGAAGCCCGGCGGAAGTAAATTTGAACGATCGTGAGCTTGTAAATATGCGCGTGGCACGCATGGCGAACGCTCCCGTTGTCTTAATTGGTGATATTGAGCGCGGAGGAGTGTTTGCGAGTTTAGTTGGCACATTGCAGTTGTTAGATGAGTGTGATCGGAAACGTGTCATCGGGGTGATCATTAATAAATTTCGTGGTGATGTTGCGCTTCTTCAGCCGGGATTGCGTTGGTTCGAGCAATATACAGGCGTGCCGGTGCTTGGCGTCGTTCCATATATGCATTTGCGCATCGATGCGGAAGATTCTGTGACACTTTCTCGGTATGCGACAAAAAAAGATGATACGAAAGCGATCGATGTAGCGGTCATTCAATATCCGCGCATGTCTAACTTTACTGATATCGATCCGTTTTTTGCCGAGCCGGACTGTTCGGTGCGGTTTGTGACGGACGCGTCGTTGTTAGGTGAGCCAGATATACTTATTTTGCCGGGCAGTAAAAATACGATTGAAGACGTGCAGTTTTTAAAAGAAACAGGACTATTTGTAGCGATCCGCCGTTTATATGAACGAAGCGATACGATCATGATCGGTATTTGCGGTGGCTATCAAATGCTTGGAGAACGTATAAAAGATCCGTTTCATGTCGAAACGCCACTCGATGAGGTAGAGGGATTAAATTTGCTGCCGATTGAAACGACGCTCGCTTGTGAAAAAACGACGGTGTTATGTGAAGGGATATTGACGTTTCAACGCGAAACGTTTCATGTGAGCGGATATGAAATTCATATGGGACGTTCGATCATAAAAAGCGGAGCACCGCTTATTTCGCTCAATGGAAAAACAGACGGCTGTAAAACGAAAGATGAACGTATCATTGGAACATATATGCACGATTTATTTCATAACGATGCGTTTCGCCATCATTTATTAAACGACGTGCGGAGAAAAAAACAACTTCCGTCACTTCCTAAACGACCGCTTTATCGACAATTGCGCATGCAGGCATTTGATGAACTAGCTAATTGGGTCGAAGCGAGCGTCAATGTGACAACAATTGAACGAAAAATGATGGAATTTCAAGGGGGAGACAATCATGCTTTATGAACAAATTGGGGAAGAAGTACGCAACTATATTGATCAACTAACGAAACCACGTGGAAGCCTTGGGCGGCTTGAAGAGCTAGCAATTGACATTGCGAAAATGACAGGGGAGCGTTTTCCGAGCGTGACGCCGCCGGGCGTGCTCGTGTTTGCGGCCGATCATGGTATTGCGAAAGAAGGGGTGTCTGCGTATCCGCAAGAAGTGACCGCGCAAATGGTGCTTAATTTTGTGCGCGGCGGGGCTGCCATTAACGTATTTAGCAAACAAATTGGCGCCATATTTTCAGTTGTCGATGTTGGCGTGGCAACTGATATTCATGAAGAACGTGTCATCGACGAAAAGGTAGCATATGGAACGAACAATTTTGCCGATGGGGAAGCAATGACGAAAGAAGAGGCGGAGCGAGCAGTGCAAGCAGGATATCGCCAAGCAAATGCGATGATTGATCACGGCATCCGCTGTTTGATCGTTGGGGAAATGGGGATCGGCAATACGACGACAGCTAGCGCTCTGTTAGCAGCGATAAGCGGCCGCAACGTTGCTGAACTTGTCGGCAAAGGAACAGGCGTTCATGATGAAGCATTGAAACGTAAGCGAGACGTGATTAAACGTGCCCTTGCAAAACATAAGCCGAGTGCGTCTGATGCCATCGATTTATTGACAAAAATCGGAGGGTTTGAAATTGCAGCGATGGCAGGAGCGATGATCGCAGCCGCAGAGCGACGCATTCCGATTTTGCTTGATGGCTTTATTTGTACCGTCGCAGCGTTAATCGCCGAACGAATAAATAAACGCGTCGTTCATTATATGATTGCGGGGCATCGATCGCAAGAACCGGGTCATCGTATCGCTCTTGGGTTGTTACATAAAGAGCCGCTTCTTGATTTATGCATGCGTCTTGGAGAAGGAAGTGGAGCGGCGGTGGCCTTTCCGATTGTCAATATGGCGCTGGCGATGCTTCATATGGCGACATTTTCATCAGCAAACGTAGCGACAGGGAGCGATCATGATGAATAAAGGAAAAGTATATATCGTTGGGGCCGGTCCAGGCGACCCGAAGCTCATTACTGTATACGGACGTGAATGTATTGAAAAGGCGGATGTCATCATTTACGACCGACTCGTGAGTGCACAGCTGTTGACTTATGCCAAAGAAGGAACAACGCTTTTATATTGCGGCAAAGAACCGAAAAAGCATGGAAATATTCAACAACAAATTCACGAATGGCTTGTACAATATGCGTTGCAAGGAAAAACAGTCGTACGATTAAAAGGCGGCGATCCGTTTATGTTCGGTCGCGGCGGGGAAGAGGCGGAGCATTTACGCGCATACGGCATTCCGTATGAAATTGTCCCCGGGGTGACAGCTGGTGTGGCTGCGCCAGCGTACGCTGGCATTCCTGTGACGCATCGCAATTATGCTGGAGGGGTGACGTTTATTGCAGGACATCAGAGCGGGGAACGTGATCGCATTCGCTGGGACGCATTAAGCGAGGCAACAGATACGATCGTATTTTATATGGGGATGGCAAATATCGCTTACATTTGTGAACAACTACGACGTCATGGGAAAGATGGGCATACGCCGGTGGCGGTCATTGAATGGGCAACGACAAATAAGCAGCGGACGGTCGTCGGTACGTTGCAAACGATCGTCCATCTCGTGCAGGAGCACAACTTTTCTTCCCCGGCCATCATTGTTGTTGGCGATGTTGTACAATTACATGACAAGCTAAAGTGGGTGGAAGAAATATGGTGATCGTCTACACAGGGGACGGAAAAGGAAAAACAACTGCAGCGGTCGGTCTTGCTGTTCGGGCCGCGGGGCATGGGAAAAAAGTGATTGTCATTCAATTTATTAAATCGCCGCATCGTCCATATGGTGAGGCGAAAATATTCCAACAACTTGGCATCGCCGTACACCAAACAGGTGTTGGTTTCACATGGACGAAAACACCGGCTGAGCATCGCGAAGCATTGCAAAAAGGGTGGGCGCTAGCGAAAGAGTGCGTGCAATCAGGTATGTATGATGTCGTTATTTTAGACGAATTAAATGTTGCGTTAGCGATTACATCTTTTCCGATTGATGATGTTTTGCCGCTTCAAGATGTTGTGTACACATTGGCGAATAAGCCAGCACACACACATGTCGTTGTGACAGGAAGAGGGGCAAAAGAGGAAATGATCGAACTTGCCGATTTAGTGACGGAAATGAAAGAAGTGAAACATTATTACCGTGAAGGCGTTCATGCGATAAAAGGGATTGATTTGTAAAGAATGGATGTTGTGAAAAAGCTGATTAAAATCAGCTTTTTCACAACACGTTAAAATATCTCGCTTCCGGATGAGCGAAGACGATGGCGGAAACGGATGCTTCGGGCTCCATCATATAGCCTTCTGTTAATTGAATGCCAATTTCTTCTGGACGTAATAGGCGGAACAGTTTTTCTTGGTCTTCGAGATTTGGACAAGCAGGGTAGCCGAAAGAAAAGCGTTGTCCTTGGTATTTTGCCGCAAACCGTTGCTCCATCGTAAAGTCGGGCGAATCTGGAAAGCCCCAGCGGTCGCGCATAATTTGATGCACGCGTTCCGCCAATCCTTCCGCTAGTTCAAGCGCTAACGCTTGAATGGCGTGGCTTTTCAAAAACTGCCCTTCTTCTTTGAACCGTTGTGCTAAATCGCGCACGCCTGCGCCAGCGGTAACGGCAAATAGCCCGACGTAGTCGATTTGTTCGCTAGAAAGATAGTCTGCTAAACATAAATACGGTGCTTTCGTTTGTCTTGGAAACGTAAATGTCTCAATGACCGTTTGTTGATCGCGTGGGTCGTAAATGATCACCGTATCGCCGTCGCTTGTTGCCGGGAAAAACTGATATACCGCTTTTGGCGCAAGCGAGTTCGTTCGTTTTGCCTCGGCAAGTAATTCATCGATGAGCTCTTTTAGCATGATCGCTTTTTCATTTCCTTCCGCCAACAGTTGTTTGACGTTTCCTTTTAAGCCAAGATGGTGACCAAGAAGCATTTGCCAATTGACGTACGGTTCGATATGTGAAAGCGGAATGTGTTGTAATATATGCCTTTCTGTATCGGTCGGAACGTAAATAGGTGCTTGCTTCACATTGGACTTTGTCATGACGGCGACAGCGTTTTGCTGTTTTGTTACATGTTCCACTTTTTCTTTTTTCTCATAGACGATATCTTGTTGAACGATGCGATTGGCTAGCGTCAGTCCTTCCATCGCATCTTTGGCGTACAAAACGATACCGTCATATTCAGGGGCAATTTTCGTATCGGTAAATTTGCGTGACAGAGCCGCTCCGCCAACTAAAATCGGTAACGAAATGCCGGCTTGTTTTAAGTCTTGGGCGGTAAGCACCATTTGTTGTGCGGATTTAACAAGCAGTCCTGATAAGCCAATCATATCGGGCTGTTCGTGTCGCACCGCTTCGATGAGTTGTTGTGGTGTCACTTTAATGCCTAAGTCAACGACATGAAACCCGTTATTGCTTAAAATAATGTCGACTAAATTTTTGCCGATGTCATGTACATCTCCTTTGACGGTTGCGAGAAGCACCTTTCCTTTCACGCTCGTTTCGTTTTTCTCCATATACGGCTCTAAAAAGGCGACCGCGGCTTTCATCACTTCCGCACTTTGCAACACTTCCGCAACGATGAGCTGGTTATCGTTAAATAGACGGCCGACTTCATCCATGCCGTTCATAAGCGGACCGTTAATAATGTCAAGCGGGCTGTACGTTTGTAATGCGAGCGTTAAATCTTCAATGAGCCCGTCTTTCGTTCCTTCAACGACATATGCGGCGAGCCGTTCTTCTAACGTCATATGAACGTTTGTTTGTTTCGGTTGCTTCGTTTTATCGCGATAAAATTGAATAAAAGCGTTTAACGTTACATCGTTTGTGTCAAATAACAACGCCTCGGCTAAACGTACTTCTTCTTCTGGAATGGAAGCGAATCGCTCTAATTTTTCGGTATTGACGATCGCATAGTCGAGACCAGCTTGTGTGCAATGGTATAAAAAGACGGAGTTTAACACTTCGCGCCCGACAGGTGGCAAACCGAATGAGACGTTGCTAATGCCGAGCATCGTTAAACAGTTCGGCAAATGTTGTTTAATGAGGCGAATGCCTTCAATGGTTTCTTTCGCTGCACCAATATATTGTTCATCTCCTGTGCCGATCGGAAAAACGAGCGGATCGAAAATGATGTCGTGCGGTGAGACACCGTATTTGTTGACGAGTAAATCGTATGAACGAAGGGCGATATCAAGTTTTCGTTTCGCTTCGATCGCCATGCCTTGTTCGTCAATCGTGCCGACGACGACCGCTGCTCCGTATTGATGAAGAAGCGGAACAATTTTTTCAAATCGTTCTTCGCCGTCTTCTAAGTTAATCGAGTTAATAATCGCTTTTCCTTGCGAATACGACAAGGCGCAAGCGATGACGTCTTCATCGGTCGAGTCGATGACAAGCGGCACTTTTACTTTTTTCACGACTTGTTGAATAAATTGCTCCATATCTTCTTTTTCATCGCGGTCAGGGTCGGCTAAACAAATGTCGATGACGTGCGCCCCGTTTTTGACTTGAGCGCGAGCAATTTCTGCCGCTTCTTCATATTTTCCTTCCGCAATGAGCCGTTTAAACTTGCGCGAACCGATGACGTTCGTTCGTTCCCCAACAAAAAGCGGACGCATCGTTTCATCGTAAATGAGCGCATCAATGCCAGAGACGGCATGCATCGGAAACTGTTTCGGAATGACGCGCGGTGGCACATCGCGAACGGCTTCAGCGATGGCGCGAATATGTTCAGGCGTCGTACCGCAACAGCCGCCGACAATGTTTAACCATCCTTTTTCGGCAAATTGGCGAATTTTTTTCGCGAGCATGTCTGGCGTTTCGTGATAACATCCTTCTTCGTCCGGAAGACCGGCGTTTGGATAACAGCTGACGGCTGTGTTGGCGAGGGAGGCGAGCGAGCGCAAATGATCGGTCATAAATTCCGGCCCTGTGGCGCAGTTTAAGCCGACGGCAAATGGTTTCATATGTTGAATCGAAATAAAAAACGATTCGATCGTTTGCCCGGCAAGCGTCGTTCCCATCGGTTCGATCGTTCCAGAAATCATAAGCGGTACTTGTTTTCCAACCGCTTGAAACGCTTTCGTAATGCCGAGAAACGCAGCTTTCACGTTTAACGTATCTTGGCACGTTTCTAACAACAACAAATCGACGCCGCCAAGCAATAAACCGCGCGCTTGTTCTTCATAGGAAGAAATGAGTTCGGCAAACGTCGCTCCGCCTGTGACAGATAGCGTTTTTGTCGTCGGACCCATCGAACCGGCGACGAAGCGAGGGTGATCGCTCGTTGTATATTTTTCAGCCGCTCTTTTGGCGAGTTTCGCTGCTTCAATGTTTAATTCAAGCGCTAAATGCCCGAGGTTGTATTCGTCTAAGACGATGCGGGTCGCGCCAAACGTATTTGTTTCAACGATGTCCGCCCCTGCGGCGAAATATGCTTCGTGAATATGTGAGATGACATGAGGGGCGGTGAGCGTTAAATATTCGTTACATCCTTCGTACGCTTCCCCGCCAAAATCGTCCGCCGTTAAATTGGCCGCTTGAATCATCGTCCCCATCGCGCCGTCAATAATTAAAATTTTTTTCTCAAGCTGTGCAAATAAACTAGCCATAGTAAACCGTCCTTTCTTTTGCGAGCCGTTCTTTTTCATGAATGTAGCGAACGAGTTCGACTGTCATGTCGTAGCGTAAAAACGGTGTAATTAAATAAATGCCTTGGAATAAATCGAATGCTGCGTCGATAAGCGATTTGGCGATTGCCAATCCTTCTTTTGTTGCTTGAATCGGGTCGTTGGCGCAAGCGGCCATGCGAGCGCGAATGTCATCAGACAATGTAATGCCCGGCACTTCATGGTGTAAAAAGTCGGCGTTGCGCGCGCTTGTCAAAGGCATAATGCCGATGTAAATCGGTGTTGATAAATGCTTTGTCGCTTCATAGACGTCTTCAATTTGTTTTTCGCTATAAAGCGGCTGTGTTAAAAAATAATGGGCACCACATTCAATTTTTTTCTCGAGCCGTTTCACCGCTTTATCTAAATGGCGCACGTTCGGGTTAAAGGCAGCGGCGATCGAAAAGTTCGTTTTTTGTCCGAGCGGTTTGCCCGAATACGAAAGCCCTTCGTTAAATTGCCGAATTAACGAAATAAGGTCAAATGACGATAAATCGTATACGGACGTTGCCCCCGGAAAGTCGCCGACTTTCGATGGATCGCCGGTTAAAGCAAGCACATCGGTCATGCCGAGCGTATGAAGCCCCATTAAATGTGACTGTAGGCCGATTAAGTTGCGATCGCGGCATGTAATGTGAATGAGCGGGCGCATGTTCAGTTGTTGTTTGACGATCGTTCCGACAGCGACGTTGCTAATGCGTGGTGTCGCCAGCGAGTTGTCGGCGAGCGTTAGCGCATCAATATGTGCTTCTTTTAACGCTTTTGCGCCTTCTAAAAATTTCGTTAAGCCGAGTTTTTTCGGCGGGTCAAGCTCGACGATAATTGACCGACGCATGCGCGCGATGTCAGCTAGGGAAGGTGCAGATGTTTGTTCCGCTTCTTGCACGACGATTGTATGCCGTTGTTTCACTTTTTTTTCATATACAGGTGTGCGGTCAGAAAGGGCGCGAGCGATGGCGGCAATATGTTTTGGCGTTGTGCCGCAACAGCCGCCGATGAGGCGCACCCCTTGATCGCGAAACGCACGAGCGGTTTCTTCAAAATATTGTTCGCTCGTTTCGTAAACGAATCGCCCGTCGCGATATTGCGGCAAGCTTGCGTTTGGGTATACAGATAAAAAGGCGCGCGATGGAATCGGCACTTCTTCAAGCGAGCGCAACATATGATATGGGCCGAGATGGCAGTTTAAGCCGACGACATCGGCGCCAAGCTGTTCGAGTTGATACAGCGCATCTGCAAGCGGCATGCCATGTTGTAAGACGCCAATGTCGTGCAATGTGACGTGGGCGATGATCGGCAACGTTGTTTCTTGGCGAGCGATGGACAGAACAGTTTGCAATTCTTCAAAATCGTAATACGTTTCAAGTAAAAGCCCATCAACATTTTCGTTTAACAAGACGTACAGCTGTTCACGAAACGTTCGTTTCACTTCTTCAAGGGAAATCGTACTTTTGTTTGTGCTGCGCAATCCTCCGATCGTACCGAGCACGTAGGCGCGTCCTTTTGCGGCTTGTTTCGCAAGACTGACCGCTGCTTCGTTTATTTTTTTTACGTCATCTTGTAGCCCGTAACGCGCCAGTTTGACGTAGTTAGCGCCGTATGTGTTCGTTTGAATGATTTCAGCACCTGCATCAATATACGCTTCATGAATATGAACGATTTCTTCAGGTTTTGTGACGTTTAATTCTTCAAAACAACGATCGATGCCGTGTGCATATAATAACGTGCCCATCGCTCCGTCCGCGATGACGATGCGTTCTTTTAAGTCATTTAACAATCCCACGTCCATTCCTCCATTTCTCCGTTTAAAGTAAAAAAGTCTTCCTCATAAGAAGAAGACGTGAAGCGCTCCTTCTTATCTTCCAAGCGAATCGCTTGCTGGACTTAGCACCTTGACGATCGTCAGGTTGCTGAAGGTTCATCGGGCCAGTCCCTCCCCTTCTCTCGATAAGACGTTGTATGAAGTTATTCATAAATGTAACTGATTTTTTAGAAATATTCAACTATTTTTAATTAGAAAAGAAAAAGAAGGCAGCGCGCCTTCTTAACGGTAGTTGACGAATTGGACGTCGATCGGTAAATCTGCTTCGCGAATCGCGGCGATTACTTTTTGCAAATCGTCTTTACTTTTGCCGCTGACGCGAATTTGGTCTTCTTGAATTTGACTTTTTACTTTTAACCCTGTATTTTTAATGATTGTGTTAATTTTTTTCGCGTTGTCTTTGTCGATGCCTTGAACGAGTTTCGCACGCTGGCGCACCGTTCCGCCAGACGCAGCTTCCACTTTTCCGTATTGAATGTTTTTTGTAGGGACGCCACGTTTAATAAGTTTGCCGATGAGCACATCTTTCAGTTGTTCAAGCTTAAATTCATCGTCAGAAATGAGAATAAGCTCATCTTTTTCAAGCGAAATGTCGCTTTTGCTCCCTTTAAAGTCGTAGCGGTTTTGAATTTCTTTTAACGCGATGTTGACGGCGTTTGTGACTTCCGACAAATCGACTTTTGACACGATATCAAATGAACTTTCTTTTGACATATTGATCACCTCGGCATAAATTCGTTGTGTTTCCATTATAGTCGATTGTTGGCATACGAACAACTTTACAAAATTTTTATATATAAAAAGTAAACAAAACGTCGAACGATGTCGATATAATAAATGAAGTGAGATTTAATCGAATAGTAAGGAGATGAGGAAATTTTATGAAAAAAGTATTTTCACTCATCGTGGCAATCGTTTTGCTCGTTGCCGCAGGGTGTTCACAAACGAGTTCCTTTCAACCGAAAGAGCGAATAAAAGTGGGCATTATGTTGTCGGACGTCGGACTCGGTGATCAATCGTTTAGCGATTCGGCGTTTAAAGGATTGATGAAGGCGCGTGATGAACTTGGCGTCTTTTTTGATTATCGCGAGTTAAAAGAAACGGGAACGTATGAAAAAGGGCTAACGGAACTTGTTGAAGCTGGAAACGATCTCGTCATCGGACTTGGGTTTATGGTGCAACAAGATTTAGAAAAAGTCGCGAAAAAATATCCGAAACAACAATTTATATTAATTGATGCGGTGTCTGATTTACCAAACATCACTTCGATTACGTTTAAAGAAGATGAAGGAAGCTTTTTAGCGGGCGTCGTCGCTGGCATGTTGACGAAAACGAACAACGTTGGCTTTGTTGGCGGAGCGGATGTACCTTTAATTCGCAAATTTGCAAACGGCTTTATTCAAGGGGTAAAAGCGGTGAAGCCAGAAGCGAAGGTACAAGAAGTGTATGCCGGCAATTTCGGTGATGATAAACTTGGGGCACAAATCGCGAAACAAATGATCGGAAACGGTGCCGACGTGTTGTACGCAGCAGCAGGGTTTACAGGTGTTGGCGTGTTGCGCGAAGCGGAGATGAATAAAAAATATGCGATCGGTGTCGATAGCGACCAATATTTTTATGCGGAAAAAGCGGTTGTGACATCGATGTTAAAAAATGTCGATGTGGCGCTATATACGGTCATTCAACAATATGTCGAAAAGAAAGAAGTGCCTAAAGGGACGGTCGAACTCGGCTTAAAAGAAAACGGTGTCGATTTAGCACCGATTCGCGTTGTGACATTCACTCCAGAACAACAAGCAACGCTTGAAAAATGGAAAGAAAAAGCGACGAACGGCATCGCACAATAAAGGAGGGATACGATGTCCATTAAACAGCGATTGTTATTTCATTCATTAGCCACGCCAGTTATTGCGGGCGCCATTATTGTGTTTATTATTATGAATATGCTGTCGATTCAATCGTCCAATCAAGATTTTGTGCCACTCATGATGAAGGCGCAACATTTACAAGCAGAATTGAAGGCGACGAAGCAAAGTTTAAGCAACTATGCGTATAGCCCGACAGAAGGGAATAAACAAGAAGTGCTTGTTCATTTAGCGGAATCGGAAAAGCTACTTCAAGCGTTAAATAAAGGATTAACTCAACCGTATTTCCGTTCTGCACTTGAACAGGCGAATAAAAAATTTGCGGCGCTTGATGCGGAATCGAAAGCGGCACTTGATGCGCGAAATGTAGCGGAAATTCGCCGCCAATCGATGCGGGCAGAAGGAGTATTAAACGACATATACGTCGTGAGCACGTATGTCGCTGAATATTATACGTATATGCAACAAACGTTACAAAAGCAAATTTCAGGCGTCATTACCATTTCGCTCGTTGCGATTGTCATCGTGTTATTGTTTGCTGGATTTAGTGGATTCCGTCTAACGCAAAAAATTACAACGCCGCTCAAAAAAATTGCTGAAAACGCGAAGCAAATCGCAAGCGGCAATTTGCGCATCGAGCCTGTGAAATATAATGGGAAAGATGAGCTTGCTGATTTAAATGCAGCGTTTACAACGATGGCTGATCAACTAAACGGTTTGCTTCAGTCGGTCGATACAGTAAGTAAGCAAGTCGAGACGTTTGCGAAAGAAATTGATGAAGAAACAAAAATGTTAACAGAAATTAACAATCAAGTCGCTGTCTCGACGAATGAATTATCCGCTGGGGCGCAAAGCATTTCGGAAGACTTGCAAAGTGCAGTACAGCTCATTGAACGCATGGAAGGAACTGTACAACAAAACGTTGCGCGTACGGAACAAGCGGCGCGTTATAGTGACGAAGCGGTTGAAGCGATTGTGCACGGTCAAGCAGCGTTAGCAGAACAAAAAACATTTATTGATGAAAATGCCAAGGCGACTGCCTCAATCGAACAATCGACGGAACAGTTTGCGACGTATGCAAGTAAAATTGAAGATATGGCAAAAGCGGTATCTGATATTGCAACGCAAACGAACTTATTGGCGTTAAATGCAGCGATTGAAGCAGCACGAGCAGGAGAAGCGGGGAAAGGGTTTGCCGTCGTTGCTGAAGAAGTGCGCAAACTTGCAGAAGAATCGTCGAAAGCGACAAATCAAATTTTTGAGATGGTACAGCTCATTCAATCGGGGTTAACGAATGTGACCGAGGCGGTTCGCCGTGGGGTAAATATTGCGGAAGCGCAAACGAAAGCGATTGAGACGACAACCGATGCGTTTGCACAAATTGAAAGTAAAGTACAACATATTACAACAGACATGCAAGCGCTTGTGATCGGTATGGACGAATCGAAAGAGCTTGGTAAAAACGTCTTGCAAAACGTCGAAAGCATTAGTGCCGTTGTCGAACAGTCCGCAGCAGGTAGCGAAGAAATTGCTGCGTCGATGGTTGAGCAATTAGAAGCGTTCAAAAAAATGAGCGAAAAAGTGACGACGTTGCGCCAACTAACAGACGACTTACAAAAAATGATGGCAAAGTTTCAAATGAGGTAAAAAAGATGCTCCGCGCGAGCATCTTTTTTACAAATGGTTCGTTTCTTTTGAATAGGCGCGTTTGCCAGCTTGGCGGTTTTTTTCGCGCTCCATATTTTTCTCGTGTCGTTTCGCGTTATTGTCTTTTGCTTTTTTGTCGTTATCGCTCGTCATATGTTCGCCCCCTTTAAAGGGTAGTGTAGTCATTGCGCAAGCTGTTTATTCAAGAAAAAGAGGGCGATCGTTCCCGGTCCGGCGTGTGCTCCGATGGCGCCGCCGATTTCAGAAATGAAAAATTGTTTGCAGCCGAACGTTTCTTCAATCATCGCTTTTAGTTCGAGCGCCGTTTGTTCGTCATCGCCATGGCTAATGCCGATGAGCTGGTTTTGTACGTCTGCTCCGCGCTCTCGCATGATCTCGACCATGCGCTTTAGCACTTTCTTCCGCCCACGCACTTTTTCAATCGGAATCAACTTCCCATCTTCGACATGAAGAAGTGGTTTAATGTTTAGTACCCCACCGACAAATGCTGCTGTTTTGCTGACGCGACCGCCGCGCGCTAAATATTGTAAGTCATCAACGGTAAAAATATGTTCCATATGGCGACAATACGTTTCAATGGTCGTCACGACATCTTCGTATGCGATACCGCTTTCTGCAAGCTCAACGGCTTTTTTCACGACAAGCCCAAGACCGAGCGATGCGCATTTCGAGTCGATAACCGTTAACTTCGCGTCAGGATATCGTTCAAGCACATCGTTTTTTATCATGGCCGCTGTTTGATATGTACCGGATAAAGCAGAGGAAAAGGCGATATAAATGGCAGGAATGTTTTCTTTGGCGAGCGTCGTAAATAGCTCTTCCATTTGCGCTGGTTTTGCTTGCGACGTTTTCGGTACATCTCCGTTACGCATCGCGTCGTACACTTGCTTTGGTTGAATCGTTAGTTGGTCGTCGTAGTCGTGACCGTTTATATGAACAGCTAACGGTAAAAAAGCAATTTGTTTTTCTTTTATAAAAGAAAGTGGCAAATCGCACCCGCTATCCGCTATAATTTTAATATTCATTTCAATCACCCCTATGTACATACTTATTTTAAGTGTAGCGGTTATAAGGAAAAAAAACAATTTTAGTGCTTTGTAGGAGGATGTTCTGTGGACGTAAAAAAACTGTTTGTCGTCGTCATTGGCGGATTATTAAACGCCATCGGCATGAATTTATTTTTAATTCCAGCGAACGTATATACGAGTGGGTTTGCTGGAGCGGCGCAGCTTATTTCCAAAGTCGTGGGCGACTACACACCTTATGCGCTTTCGACAGGTTTGTTGCTTTTTTTATTCAACATTCCGGTCGCTATTTTAGGATGGAAGAAAGTGGGTAAATCTTTTACGTTTTATAGCTTTTTAAGCGTTGTAGTCATGTCGCTCTTTCTTGAGCTTATCCCGGTTCGTTCACTTTCTGAAGATATTTTACTGAATGCAGTATTCGGCGGGGTGATTGCGGCAGTCGGAACGGGCTGGACGTTAAAATGGGGGGCGTCAACAGGTGGCTTAGATATTATTGCCCTTGTGTTGTCGCGCGTAAACGATCGCTCTGTTGGGACGTACATTTTTGCACTCAACTCCATCATTATTTTAACAGCCGGATATATGTACGGCTGGGAAAAGGCGTTATATACGCTTGTGACGCTGTATGTGACGACGCGTGTCATCGATGCGATTCATACGCGCCATCAAAAGCTTACCGCACTTATTATTACGACAAAAGGGGAAGAGATGAAGCAAGCGATCAAGTCACAAATGATTCGCGGCATTACCGTCATTCCGGCAAAAGGGGCATTTCTAAACGAAGATAAAGATATGCTAATGATCGTTATTACACGTTATGAGTTGTTTGATTTAAAACGAATTATTAAAGAAGTCGATCCAAAGGCGTTTACAAACATTATGCAAACGACAGAAGTTGTCGGGTTTTTCCGAAAAGATTAAAGCTGCGCGTGACGCGCAGCTTTTTACAATGTATCGAGCTCATCTTGCAAATCGTGCAACTGTCTTCGCTCCGCATCGTTCGCATTCGCAAAGGCGGATGAGAGCGCATTTTTCGCCACAGCGATGGCGCGTTCTGTTTTTTCTTCTTTTGCTTTAGCGACCGCTTTTTTTGCTTGTTGAAATAACGGATTACCCATATTAAAATCCCCCGAGATTCGTATGATCCGCTTTTTCTGCTTTGCGTCGTTCCGCTTCTTCATACGTCATATGATACGGAATGCGCTCATCATGTTTATAAACCGCATCAGCACCTTGTTGAACGAAACGTTTTGATTTATTTCGTTTGCCCACACGACATGCCCCCTTGTTTGCCGCTTGTGACGCATATGGCGTCGATGATAGTTTGTTCATGTTTACGTCACAATACGTAAGGGAATTTTTTATAACTTTAATAATGATTGCAAATAAACAGCGATCCCGTCTTCTTCGTTCGTTTTTGTCACATCGTCTGCGACTGCTTTTAGCGGTTCAATTGCATTGCCCATCGCGACACCTAATCCAGCCCATTTTAACATCTCGATATCGTTATCTTCATCGCCAAAAGCGATGACGCGTTCGCGTGGAATACCGTAATAGGAAGCAATTTTTTCAAGACCGACTGCTTTATGGATGCCGGTTCGGACGATTTCAATGACGTGCCACGGGGCTGTCCAACTGCGGTGGTCGATGACGTTTGCGTGCACTTCAGACAAATATGTGCGAATGCGCCCGACGTTTTGTTCGTCAGATAAAATTAAAATGCTCGTTGGATCTTTTCGTAAAATGTCACGTAAGTTTCCGATATATACATTTGGATTTCCTAAATTAAACAAATCAAGTAATTGCTCGTCATGTTCGTGAAAATAAACATCGTCCATCACTTCAGCTAAAATGTTGCGCACGTTGTACTTTCGGCTTACTTCAACAATTTCTTTTACTGTTTCTAACTGAAGTGGCGTATGGTACATTCCCCAGCTGTCATCTTTCGGATGATGAACGAATGCACCGTTGAAATTGACGATCGGCGTCGTTAAGTCGAGTTGTTCATAATACATTTTACTTGCGCGATACGGGCGACCTGTTGCGATGACGACGATGTGTCCCGCCTCTTTTGCTTTTTGAATAACATCATAAGAACGTGAAGAAATCGTTTTATCATCTTTTAACAACGTCCCATCTAAATCAATTGCAATTAAATGTTGTTCCATAACCGTTCCCCTTTTCGTTAAAATTATTCCTCATTCAGTGTATCGTTTTTCCAAAATATTTGTCTATATGGTAATATAATGTTAAAACATCATATGGGAGATGAGAACATGGTATCCATTATTCGCGAGTCGATCGCAAACATTCCTTGCTTACATGTCGTAAAAGAAGATGATATCCATCATATGCGTCCACTTGTCATTTTTATTCATGGTTTTACGAGCGCAAAAGAACATAATCTTCATTTCGGCTATTTGCTTGCCGAAGCTGGATATCGCGTCGTGTTGCCGGATGCGCTGTATCATGGGGAACGTCCAAATCCGCTTTCTGACGATGAACTTCATTTGTCGTTTTGGGATATTGTATTAACGACTATTCGTGAATTAGAGGACATAAAAAATGAACTAGTCGAACGAAACCTTGTCGATCGTGAGCGCATTGGCGTCGTTGGTACATCGATGGGGGGCATTGTGACGTTCGGGGCACTTACGCAATACGATTGGATTCGCGTCGCCGGCTCATTGATGGGAAGTCCGTGCTATAAAACGTTTTTTGATTTACAATTGCAATTTGCAGAAAGAAAAGGGATGACGTTGCCGCTCTCTAGGCAGCAACTTGAATCGTTGCGCAACACGTTAATGACATACGATTTATCATTGCAACCTGAAAAATTAAATGGCCGTCCGCTTTTTATTTGGCACGGAAAACAAGATGATGTCGTTCCGTTTGATTATACATACGCCTTTTATAAACAAATTGAGCCGTTTCATCAGCCGCTTACGATGCTAATTGATGAACATGCGGGACATAAAGTGACGCGCGAAGCGTTTTTACAAACGGTTCAATGGTTTGTCACACATTTATAAAAAAATGTGACAGGCGTCACAAAGAAAAAAGAAGGAGAGTGGTACAATCGAAGATGAAGGAGGGGATACGATGATTCCAAAACAACATGGCGCTTGGGCGATGTTACTTATTCCGTTTTTATTCGGCATCGATATCGGTCAAGCGACATGGCTTCATCTTCCGTTATTTGTCGCATGGTTTTTCCTATATTTAGCCACATATATATGGACGTTAATGATAAAAAAACAAGCAACTGTTCGTCATAAAAAATGGTTTGCAACATATATGTTGATCGCGCTTATTTTTGTCGCATTCCCACTTGCTTACAAACCGTCGCTCATTTATTTCGGTTTAGCGATGCTTCCGTTCTTTATTGTAAATATGTATTTTGCGAAAAAGAAAAAAGAGCGTGCGTTTGTAAACGATGTCGCTGCCATTATCAACTTTTCCATTGGTGGACTTGGGAGTTACTACATCGGTACGGGACATATGGATGAAAAAGCGTTGTTTTTATTTATTGCTTCCGTCTTGTTTTTCATCGGAAGCACATTTTACGTGAAAACGATGATTCGCGAAAAAAACAATCCACGCTATAAGTGGGCGTCATGGTTGTTTCATCTATTTGTCGTTGTCGTATGTGTTGCAACAGGAAACGGTTGGCTTGCCTTCGCGTATGTGCCGAGCGCCGTACGGGCGATTTATTTTTATGGAAAAGCGTTGTCGATTAAAAAAGTAGGGATTTATGAAATTGTCAATGCTGTTTATTTTGCGCTTGTTGTGATGATCGTTTATTAATATGATGCAAAACGGGTGTCTTCATTTTTCGGACACCCGTTTATTTCATGTTGCATATGTCGATTGGACAACCTTCGCAACGAATATCATCTTTTAAAAATTGTATATCGTAAATCGTCATTTTCCCTTTCTCGAAAGAAATGACGCCACGCTCTTTTAATTCTTTCAACAGGCGGCTGACGACTTCGCGTGCACTGCCACAAAAATTGGCGAGTTCTTGTGTCGTCATCGGAAGATCGATAAAAATACCGTCTTCTGTTTCAACGCCGTAGCTATTCGCTAAACGAATGAGTGTGGAATAAAGCGCACCTTTTTTTCCGTGCAAAATTAAATCGCGCACTTTTGTTTGCATCCGTTGTAATTGTAAATGAATCCATTGCATAAACTGCAACGCAAACGCATGGTCTGTCGTCAATTTTTCTTCGAGTTGTTGCTTGTTGATGACAGCTAACGTCCCCGCCTCCATCATTTTTGCGCTAACGGTACAAACGCACATCGATTGAAACGGAACGATCTCCCCAAACGCGTCCCCTTGCTCACAAATGCGAAGCAACAGTTCGCGCCCTTCCTCAGTCGTTTTACTCAATTGTACTTTTCCTGTACATACAACATACAGCTCACTTGCCGCTTCCCCTTCTTGAAAAATATATTCTCCTTTTTGAATGTCGATCGTATGGTGAGGGAGGGAAAGAAGCTCGGATAAGGAGATCGGTTGAATTGTCATATGCTAACCACCTTTTGTTGTTATCTAATTCCATTAAAAAGAAAAACAGATGCGGCGTCAATAAATGAATGGGAAAAACGAAAAATATTTAAATATACATTTGATTTTATTTTTATGCAGTATTATAATGATAACTAAATTTATAAAATATACAGAAAGTGGGGAACAGGTTAATGAAAGTCTCCGTTATTGGAGCGACAGGATACGGGGGAATTGAACTCATTCGCTTATTGCAACATCATCCGCATATGCATGTCGCTTCTGTTCATTCATCTTCACAAGCAGGTGTTTCGCTACATGACGTGTATCCGCATA
Source organism: Anoxybacillus sp. CHMUD (assembly GCF_013096965.1). Lineage (NCBI taxonomy): Bacteria > Bacillati > Bacillota > Bacilli > Caryophanales > Anoxybacillaceae > Anoxybacillus > Anoxybacillus sp. CHMUD. The sequence continues at coordinate 48,185 of NZ_SDLG01000003.1, read as the reverse complement.
TCGAGGAGCGTTTCGTCTTGCGTGATATTCGAAGCGATGATATCGAAGGCGAGCTTGTGTTTTTAGCGACACCGCCTGGCGTATCGAGCGAATGGACGCCGAAATTGCTGGCAGCAGGGCATAAAGTCATCGATTTATCCGGAGACTTTCGTTTGCGTGACGGGAACGTATATGCGAAATGGTATAAAAGGCAGGCGCCGAACGAGGAGCTACTAAAACAGGCGGTGTACGGGCTGACCGAGTGGAATCGCGACCGCATTGCGACGGCGAGCTTAATCGCTAATCCAGGCTGCTATCCGACAGCGACGTTGCTCGGATTAGCGCCACTTGTCATTCAAAAATGGGTTGTTTCTGATTCGATTATTGTCGATGCGAAATCAGGTGTGTCTGGTGCAGGGCGCGGGGTGTCGCTTGGCGTTCATTTTGCAGAAACGAATGAAAACGTAAAAATATACAAAGTGAATACGCATCAACACATTCCTGAAATTGAACAAATGTTAGGCGATTGGAATGACCAAATTGGGCCGATTACGTTCAGCACGCATTTAATTCCGATGACGCGCGGCATTATGGCGACGATATATGCGGAAGCGGCATGTATCGTATCGGTTGATAGAATAATAGAGTTATATGAAGAAACGTACAAACATTGCCCGTTCGTGCGCGTGCGGGAAGCTGGATCGTTCCCATGTACGAAAGACGTATATGGCTCAAATTATTGTGATATTGGGATTGCTTATGATGAGCGCACGAATCGCATTACTGTTGTGAGCGTGATCGATAATTTAATGAAAGGGGCGGCAGGGCAAGCCGTTCAAAATGCAAATGTGATGTTTGGATTCGACGAACAAACGGGACTGACGGCGATGCCGATGTATCCGTAAATGGGGGGAGAAAAGTGAAAGTGAAAGAAAAAAAAGTAAAATATATAGCCGATGGAACGATTGTTACACCGAAAGGATTTCAAGCCGCTGGTGTGCATGCGGGACTGCGTTATACGAAAAAAGATTTAGGGGTGATTGTTTGCGACGTGCCGGCAACATGTGCGGCAGTGTATACGCAAAATGTGTTTCAAGCAGCCCCTTTGCAAGTGACGAAACAAAGCATTGCGGTAGAACAAAAACTTCAAGCAGTCATTGTCAATAGCGCGTATGCGAATGCATGTACAGGAGAACAAGGATTACAAGATGCGTACGAAATGCGGAAGTTGTGTGCGGAAACATTTGGACTTCATGAGCATCTCGTAGCGGTCGCATCGACAGGAGTCATTGGTGAGTATTTGCCGATGGAAAAAATTCGTGCGAGCATTCCAAAATTGAAACCGAAGGCGGAATGGGATAGTGCAGTTGATTTTCAAACGGCCATTTTAACGACTGACCTTGTTATGAAAAAAACGTGTTACGAAACGGTTGTAGACGGTCAAGTCGTGACTATTGCAGGGGCGGCAAAAGGTTCGGGGATGATTCATCCAAATATGGCAACGATGCTTGCTTTTATTACGACGGATGCGAACATCCCATCAGACGTATTACAAGATGCGCTGCGCTCCATTACAAATGTGTCGTTTAATCAAATTACGGTCGACGGAGAAACGTCAACAAACGATATGGTCATCGTCATGGCAAGCGGATTGGCAGGCAATGAGACGCTTTCCCCGCAACATCCGGATTGGGAAAACTTTTATGAAGCGCTTCGCCAAACGTGTGAACATTTAGCGAAGCAAATTGCACGTGACGGTGAGGGCGCAACAAAATTAATTGAGGCGCGTGTAAAAGGAGCAAAAACAGACGAAGAAGCGAAATGGGCGGCGAAACATATCGTCGGATCGAATTTGGTGAAAACAGCAGTATATGGGGCAGATGCAAATTGGGGGCGTATTATCGGTGCGATTGGACATAGCGGAGCATACATCAAACCAGATTGTGTCGACGTATGGATCGGTTCGATTCACATGTTAAAACAAAGCCAACCGATGCCGTTTTCAGAACAAGAAGCGAAAGCCGCTCTAATGGAAGATGTCGTGGTGATTACAGTCGATTTGCATGTCGGCGAAGGAGAAGGGATCGCATGGGGATGCGATTTAACGTACGACTACATTAAAATTAATGCGAGCTATCGCACATAAGGTGGGATCGTTGTGATTGTCATTAAATGCGGCGGCAGTGTGCTTCATGAGTTATCTCCATCGTTTTTTACGAGCGTTAAACAACTAAGAGAAAGTGGACTTGATGTTGTCATCGTTCATGGTGGTGGACCAGACATTGGGCATTTGTTACAGGCGCTCAACATTCCGTCCGAATTTGTCAACGGCTTGCGAAAAACGACAAAAGACGTGCTAGACGTTGTTGAAATGGTGTTAAACGGAAAAGTGAACAAAACGCTCGTTTCACTTTTGCAAACAAACGGCATTCGTGCGGTTGGTTTGTCCGGTGTCGACGATCGCTTGTTACAAGCGAAACCGATCGACGTACAAACGCTCGGCTATGTAGGAGAAGTCGTACACGTTCATGCGAAAATGTTGCATATGTTGTTGCGTCACGGATACGTCCCTGTCATTGCGCCAATGGGTGTGGATGAACGTGGACAAACGTACAACATTAACGCCGATACAGCCGCCTCTGCCATTGCGCAGGCGCTTTCGGCTGACAAACTCGTTTTTGTCACAGACGTCGCTGGTATTTTAAAAAATGGAGAAGTTGTTAAAGAAGCAACTGCTCAAACGATTGAGGCAATGATGGCTGATGGAACAATTTCAGGTGGAATGATTCCGAAAGTAAAAGCTGCTCTTCACGCGCTCCATTCGGTTCAAGAAGTGGCGATTGTGAGCGGAAAGGCTTCATTTTATAAAGAAGGAACGTGGCATGGAACGATGATGAAGAAAGAGGTGTACGTATGATTTTTCCAACGTATCAACGATTCCCGATTACGGTGGCAAAAGCTGAGGGGACGAAACTTATCGCAACAGACGGAACATCATATCTCGATTTTGTCGCAGGGATTGCCGTATGCAATCTCGGTCATCGCCATCCTGCAGTGCAACAAGCGCTTGAGGCGCAACTAAATGAAGTATGGCACGTGTCCAATTTATTTCATCTCCCGATTCAAGAAGAAGTCGCTTCTCTTCTCGTTCAACATTCTGTTGGCGATGCAGTATTTTTTTGCAATAGCGGAGCGGAAGCAAACGAAGCGGCGATCAAGCTTGCACGCAAACATACGGGACGTTCGAAAATCATTACGTGTGAACAATCGTTTCACGGGCGTACATTTGCGACGATGTCAGCAACAGGGCAAGCGAAAATTCATGACGGCTTTGGCCCGTTGTTGCCGACGTTTGTGTATGTACCGTTTAACGATATCGATGCCCTTCAGAGAGAAATGGACGAAACGGTAGCGGCTGTCATGGTGGAAGTCGTGCAAGGTGAAGGCGGTGTTGTCGTCGGAGAAAAATCATTTTTACAGGCAGCACAACAGCTTTGTCAAACGTATGGAGCATTGTTGATTGTCGATGAAGTGCAAACGGGCATCGGGCGAACAGGAACGTTATTCGCTTACGAACAGTTTGACATTTCACCAGATGTCATTACCGTTGCGAAAGGGTTAGGAAGCGGATTTCCTGTTGGGGCGATGATCGGAAAAAAACATGTCGTTGCAACATTTAGCGCTGGCGTACACGGTTCTACGTTTGGGGGCAACGCTTTGGCGATGGCAGCAGCAAAAGCAACGCTTGAGATCGTAGCACAGCCGTCATTTTTACAACAAGTGCAGGAAAAAGGAATATATTTCAAAAGTAAATTAGCCGAGCAATTAAAAGACGTTCACATCGTTCAAGAAGTACGCGGTTTAGGGTTAATGATTGGCATCGTATGTCGCGAACCAGTCGCAAACATCTTACCACATATTCACGATAAAGGATTGCTTGTTTTAGCCGCAGGGCCGAACGTGATTCGTCTGTTACCACCGCTCATTGTCACGAAAGAAGAGCTTGATGAAGCAGTCGCTATGTTACAAGAAGCGTTAACGTCATATGAACGCAATTTTTTATACGCATAAATGAATAAAAATTCTTTTTGTTTAATAAACATTCGGTTGGGGTGTTGAAATGGAAGCGTATTTACATTTACAAAACGGCAAAACGTTTGTCGGCAATTTAGAAACGGTGTGGACGGGAGATATTGCGGGAGAAGTTGTCTTTTTTACAGGAATGACAGGATATCAAGAAGTGTTAACAGACCCGTCGTATAAAAATCAAATGATTGTTTTTACGTATCCGCTCATTGGAAATTACGGGATTAATGAAGTCGATTTTGAAAGCAAACAGCCGCATGTAAAAGCTGTCATCGTTTATGAAGCAGAAGAGACGGGACATCATTACGAAGCGGCCTATAGCCTCAAGCAATATTTGCAAAAATGGAACGTCCCCCTTCTTACGCATGTGGATACGCGAGCGGTTGTGAAACAAATTCGTGAACATGGGGCGATGCCTGCTGTCATTTCAACGAGCCGACAGGCGAGCGTGCAAATGGAGGAACGAGCGCCTGTTCCACTCGTCAGTACATCGGATGTACAAACGTACGGAGACGGTCATATGCATGTTGTTTTATTTGATTTTGGCTACAAAAAATCAATCGTTCAGTCGTTAATCGATCATGGGTGTCGTGTCACCGTCGTTCCGTACAATACGCCGTTCCAAACGGTTGAGCAACTCGATGCTGACGGGGTGTTGTTATCGAACGGACCGGGGGATCCGAAACAGTTGTCGCGTGAGCTGCCCAATATTTTAGCTGTCATTGAACGGTATCCGACGCTTGCGATTTGTTTAGGACATCAGCTCGTGTCGCTCGCTTACGGGGGGGATACGGAAAAATTGCCGTTTGGGCATCGTGGGGCGAATCAGCCGGTATATGATGCGAAAACGAAAAAAGTGTTGATGACGTCACAAAATCATGGCTATGTCGTGAAAGCAGAAAGTTTAGCTCATACGCCGCTCTCTGTTCGGTTTATTAACGTGAACGATGGTTCGGTCGAAGGCGTTGTCCATGAAACGAAACCGATTTTATGTGTGCAATACCATCCTGAAGCGCATCCAGGACCGAATGATACGCAATTTATTTTTGCAGAATTTGTCGACATGATGAAAGCAGCAAGAAAGGAGAAAGTGTATGCCTAAAGATACAACGCTTCGCTCGATTCTTGTCATCGGTTCAGGGCCGATCGTCATCGGGCAGGCAGCGGAGTTTGACTATTCAGGAACGCAAGGTTGTTTAGCATTGAAAGAAGAAGGATACCGCGTCATTTTAGCAAACAACAATCCTGCGACAATTATGACCGATGAAGTGCATGCGGATGCGGTATATTTTGAGCCGCTGACCGTTGAAAGTATGGAAAAAATTATCGCAAAAGAGCGACCCGATGGGCTGTTGGCTACGCTTGGCGGGCAAACCGGACTGAATTTGGCTTTTGCGCTCCATGAACGTGGTATTTTACAAAAATATAACGTTCGCTTGCTCGGTACACCGATTGAATCGATTCAACGTGGTGAAGACCGCGAAGCGTTTCGAGCGTTAATGTATGAATTAAATGAACCGGTGCCAGAAAGCGAAATTGTAACGACAGTTGAAGAAGCGGTGCAATTCGCAAAACAAATCGGGTTTCCGATCATCGTCCGTCCGGCATATACGCTCGGTGGAACAGGCGGCGGCATTGCCGAAACGATGGATGAGCTTGTTGACATTGTCACAAAAGGATTGCAGGAAAGCCCGATTACGCAATGTTTAGTGGAACGGAGCGTCGCGGGGTTTAAAGAAATTGAATATGAAGTGATGCGCGACCATACGAATACGTGCATTACGATTTGTAATATGGAAAATATTGATCCTGTCGGTATTCATACGGGCGATTCGATCGTTGTTGCCCCGTCGCAAACGTTGACGGATGTCGAATATCATATGTTGCGTTCCGCTGCGATTAAAATTATTTCGGCGCTTGGCGTTGTCGGTGGATGCAACATTCAATTTGCGCTCGATCCGAAAAGTAAAAAGTATTATTTAATTGAAGTCAATCCGCGTGTGAGTCGATCGTCTGCGCTCGCATCGAAAGCGACCGGTTATCCGATCGCTAGAATGGCGGCGAAATTGGCGATCGGCTATACGCTAGCCGAGCTTATTAATCCGGTGACGGGACATACGTATGCGAGCTTTGAGCCTGCACTCGATTACGTCGTCGTCAAATTTCCGCGCTTTCCGTTTGATAAATTTTCGTTTGCCGATCGTCGTCTCGGGACGCAAATGAAAGCAACAGGAGAAGTAATGGCGATTGATCGCAATTTCGAGCGAGCGTTGCAAAAGGCACTTCATTCGCTTGAGTTAGACCATATTGGCTTATATTCACCAACAATGGCAAAACAGCCGACGAAGATGTTAATTGACATCGTAAAAACGGGAGACGATCGGCGCTTTTTTGCGATCTTAGAGCTGCTTCGGCGCGGCATGTCAACGGAGCAAATATATGAATGGACGAAAATCGATTTGTATTTTTTAACGCGTTTCGCTCAGCTTATTGCGCTTGAACAACGAGCGAAAGAAACGACGCTTCATTTGATTGATGAACAAACGTTTCGGACGTTAAAAGAAAAAGGATTTTCTGACGCGTATTTAGCTCATATATGGAACGTCGCTGAAAAAGATGTGCGCGAAAAAAGAAAAACGTATGGCATTGTTCCAGCTTATAAAATGGTCGATACGTGTGCAGCAGAATTTTCAGCTGAAACATCATACTATTATTCAACATATTTTGGCGAAAGTGAAGTGCAAACGAGCGACAAACCGAAAATGCTTATTCTCGGTTCAGGACCGATTCGTATTGGGCAAGGGATCGAGTTTGATTACAGTTCTGTTCATTGTGTGTACGCTTTGCAACAAGCGGGTTATGAAGCGATTTTAATCAACAACAATCCTGAAACGGTAAGTACCGATTTTACGGTAGCGGATCGTTTATATTTTGAACCGCTCACCGTCGAGGACGTATTAAATGTGGTGGAAGCGGAAAACGTCAAAGCGGTCATCGTGCAATTTGGTGGGCAAACGGCCATTAATTTAGCAAGCAAACTTGAAGCGTATGGCGTTTCCATCATTGGAATGAATAGCGATACGATCGATCAGTTGGAAGATCGGGAGCGTTTTTATACGTTGCTTCAATCGCTTGACATCCCACACGTGAAAGGGGCGATGGCAAACGATGAAACGGAATTATGGAGAAAAGTAGAAGAAATTGGATATCCACTTTTGCTTCGCCCGTCGTATGTCATTGGCGGGAGAGGGATGCATATTGTTCACGATAAACAACAGCTTTCTGCCCTTGTAGAGCAAGGCATCGTTTATCCTGTATTAATTGACGAATATGTGCGCGCAAAAGAAGGCGAGCTTGATGCGATTTGTGACGGATATGACGCGTTTGTTCCGACGATCATTGAACATGTCGAAAAAACGGGGGTGCATTCGGGCGATAGTTATGCATTGTTGCCTGCTCAATCGTTTACGAAAGAAGAAAAAGAAAAAATGATCGACTATACGAAACGAATCACAAAAAAGCTTTATTTTAAAGGATTAATGAACGTTCAGTTTATCGTACGAGACGGCGAAGTGTACGTATTAGAAGTGAATCCGCGGGCAAGTCGTACCGTTCCAGTTGTTAGTAAAGTGACAGGGGTACCGATGGTTCAACATGCGACAAACGTATTGCTTGGGAAATATTTGTCGGAAGACGTCAAACAAACGGTTTGTATCCCGTATGTTGTCTTAAAATATCCGGTGTTTTCGACATACAAACTGCCGGGTGTCGACCCGCTCGTTGGGCCAGAAATGAAATCGACAGGCGAAGGCATTAGCATCGCCAAAACGATCGAAGAAGCGGCATATAAAGCGTTTTATCCATATCTCGTGAAGAAAAAAGAGGCGCATGAAATATACGTCGATGCGCCAGCGGATGCGAAGTCCTTTATTGAACAAGCGCAACAACAAGGAGTAACGATTGTAACAGATGAGCCGTTTGAACAATGGGTCGCGAAAAAAGAGGCGCTTGCGTTTGTTAGCTTTATGCGTGATGAACAAAGTGCGGGGCGAAGAAAACAAGCGCTCGCTCGCCATGTGCTCGTGTTAACGGAAGAAGAAACAGCGAAATTGTTTTTACAAGCATGGTCAAGTAAAGATTTTTCCGTTTGTTCGATTCAAGATTGGTTAAAAACAATAAGTGAAGTGGTGAGAAAATGAACATGACAGCAACCATTCAATTAAAAGGAAAAGATTTTTTAACGTTAGCGGATTATTCAAAAGAAGAAATTGAATATTTGCTTCATTTAGCTGTTGAATTAAAAGAAAAACAACAAAACGGGGAGCGGTATACGCCGTTAAGCGGCAAAACGTTGGCAATGATTTTTGAAAAGCCGTCAACGAGAACGCGCGTCTCGTTCGAAGTAGGTATGGTGCAATTAGGCGGACATGCGCTTCATTTAAGCAGTCGCGATTTGCAAATTGGGCGCGGAGAAACGATTGCCGATACGGCGCGCGTATTGTCCGAATATGTCGACGCCATTATGATTCGCACATTTGAGCATGAAAAAGTCGCGGAACTTGCTCATTATGCGACGATTCCAGTTATTAACGGGTTAACTGATGACGATCACCCGTGTCAAGCGCTTGCTGATTTATTGACGATTTATGAAGTAAAAGGAAAACTACAAGGACTAAAGCTAGCCTACATTGGCGATGGAAACAATATGGCACACGCATTAATGCTGGCTGCTGCAAAAGTCGGCATGCATTGTGTGGTCGCTTCACCGAAAGGATATGAGCCGAAAGAAGCGATTGTTAAAGAAGCGAAGCAGATCGCAAACGAAAGCGGAGCGACGATCGTTGTCACAAACGATCCGTACGAGGCGATTGCTGACGCGGATGTCGTATACACTGATGTATGGGCAAGCATGGGGCAAGAAGCAGAAGCGAACGAACGGATGCACATATTTGCACCGTTTCAAGTGAATGAAGCACTCGTCCAACGAGCGAAACAAGATTTTATGTTTTTACATTGCCTGCCAGCCCATCGTGGAGAAGAAGTGACGGAAGGTGTCATCGATGGAAAACAGTCGTACATTTTCCAACAGGCAAGCAATCGTCTTCATGCACAAAAAGCATTACTCGTTTCGTTGCTGTAGCATTTGGATGCCCATCCGTTATTTCTCATCATGTTTCCGAAGCCAAACGGACATATTATAAAATGATGAGACGATGAGGAGGGATACGGATGGGACAAAGTCGACATTTTCGCCCAGGGCAAAAAGCACCTAACAACGGGATATATATTGAAATTGGTGAAACAGGGGATCAAGTAAAAAATCCGAAAAAATTAAAGCTAAAAGCAGGTGACCGTTTCCCTGAGACGTCAAATCATAATCGTATTTGGACGTACTTTCCAAAACCGTAAGCCATCCTTGCATAAGGGTGGCTTTCTCGTTATAATACGTAATAGATAAAGGTCAAATAAAGTCAAAGTCAAAGGGGTGAGAACGATGGAAATGACGGAAAAAGTGCAAGAGGCGTTCGGGCGTGCACAAACGCTAGCAACGGAAAATCAACATCAAGAAGTCGACGTCGAACACGTATGCATCGCGCTTTTTGAACAAGAAGATGGGCTTGCACGGCGCATATGCGAGAAAATGTCCGTTCCTGTTGCGGCGCTGTTAGATGAATGGAAAAAACAGCTGAATAAAAAACCGCAAGTCATTTCGAGTTCAGAGGCGGGAAAAATATATGTAACAAATCGTTTACAACAATGGCTTGTGCGGGCAGAACAAGAAGCGAAACAAATGAGAGATGAATATGTATCGGTTGAACATTTGTTGCTTACGCTCGTTGACGATAAAGAAGCGAAACAAATATTGTCGCGCTACGGTATTGACCGAGAAAAGCTACTACAAACGATTATGGGAATAAGGGGGAATCAACGCGTGGTTAGTCCAAATCCGGAAGCTACATACGAAGCGTTGCAAAAATACGGTCGCGATTTAGTCGCAGAAGTAAAAGCGGGAAAAATAGATCCGGTCATCGGCCGAGATAGCGAAATTCGCCGCGTCATTCGCATTTTATCGCGCAAGACGAAAAACAATCCGGTTTTAATTGGGGAGCCGGGCGTCGGTAAAACGGCAATTGTCGAAGGACTCGCGCAGCGCATCGTCCGAAAAGACGTGCCAGAAGGATTGAAAGATAAAACGATTTTTGCACTCGATATGAGTGCGCTTATTGCCGGAGCCAAGTTTCGCGGAGAGTTTGAAGAGCGGTTAAAAGCGGTATTAAATGAAATAAAGAAAAGCGAAGGTCGTATCATTTTATTTATTGACGAACTGCATACGATTGTTGGTGCAGGGCGAGCAGACGGTGCGCTCGATGCTGGTAACATGTTAAAGCCGATGCTTGCGCGCGGGGAATTGCATTGTATCGGAGCGACGACGCTTGATGAATATCGTCAATATATTGAAAAAGATCCAGCGCTCGAACGTCGTTTCCAACAAGTGCTCGTCGAAGAGCCGACGGTCGAAGATACAATTTCAATTTTACGCGGATTAAAAGAGCGATTTGAAATTCATCATGGTGTCAACATTCACGATGGGGCGCTTGTGGCGGCGGCAACGTTATCAGATCGTTACATTTCTGATCGCTTTTTACCTGATAAAGCGATTGACCTCGTTGACGAAGCGTGCGCGATGATTCGCACAGAGATCGACTCGATGCCAACGGAACTTGATGAAGTAATGCGAAAAATGATGCAATTGGAAATTGAAGAAGCAGCGCTTAAAAAAGAACAAGACGAAGCGAGCAAACAACGCTTACAGGCGCTATCGCAAGAGCTGGCAAATTTGCGCGAAAAAGCAAACGCGATGAAAGCGCAATGGGAAAAAGAAAAAGAAGCGATTCAACACGTGCGCACGTTGCGTGAACAGTTAGAAAAAGCAAAGCGTGAGTTAGAAGAAGCAGAAAACAATTACGATTTAAATAAAGCAGCAGAACTTCGTCACGGACGCATTCCACAGCTTGAAAAGCAATTGAAACAATTGGAACAAAGTGAAAACGAACAACGCTTGCTACGTGAAGAAGTAACGGAAGAAGAAATCGCGACAATCGTGTCAAAATGGACGGGCATTCCGATGACAAAACTCGTGGAAGGCGAGCGAGAAAAGTTATTGCGGCTTTCAAATATTTTACATGAACGCGTTATCGGACAAGACGAAGCTGTTGAGCTAGTGAGTGATGCGGTGTTGCGCGCGCGTGCAGGCATGAAAGACCCAAATCGTCCGATCGGTTCATTTCTTTTCCTCGGTCCGACAGGTGTCGGAAAAACAGAATTGGCGAAAGCGTTAGCGGAAGCGTTGTTTGATAGCGAACAACAAATGATTCGTATCGATATGTCGGAATATATGGAAAAACATGCAGTATCTCGTTTAATCGGAGCGCCCCCAGGATATGTTGGATACGAAGAAGGGGGACAACTAACCGAAGCGGTGCGCAGAAAGCCATATTCGGTTATTTTGCTTGATGAAATTGAAAAAGCGCATCCAGAAGTGTTTAACATTTTACTGCAAATGTTAGACGACGGTCGCATGACGGATTCGCAAGGAAGAACGGTTGACTTTAAAAATACAGTCGTCATTATGACGTCCAATATTGGCTCGCACACGTTGTTAGAAGCGGTCGATGCGCACGGGGAGGTAAACGAAGAAGCGCGCGAACAAGTGTTGAAACAGTTACGTGCGCATTTTAGACCAGAGTTTTTAAACCGCATCGACGATATTGTCTTATTTAAGCCGTTAACTGTACGTGAAGTAAAAGGCATTGTAGAGAAGTTTATCAAACAATTAGAAGAACGGTTAGCGGAGCGTCACATCACAGTCACGTTAACGGACGAAGCGAAAACGTACATTGCGACACATGGGTTTGATCATGTATATGGTGCTCGCCCGCTCAAACGGTTTATTCAAAAACATATCGAAACGAAGCTTGCGCGTGAAATTGTCGCTGGGCATATCGGAGACTATAACGCGGTGACGATCGATGTCGAAGGTGATCAATTAGTTGTAAAAAAAGGATAAACGGACAGATGCCGTTTATCCTTTTTTTAATGATGGACAGGGTCGTTTGGAATAAGTTGCGCGATTAACAAAATGAGAACGGTTGCAATGACTGCCAATGTTGTACCGGTTGCGAAATGGTACGCCACACCGATCATGGAGCTAACGACGTATGTCAACATGTTGACTAATAAAAACGTCCAAAAAAACGTCCAAAAAATGCGCATATAACTCCCTCCTTTGCACTCTTTTTTTATCTTAACATAAATGATGGATGTGCGAAAACGAAAAATTATAACGCCTAGTACACGCAAAAGAAAATCGCATACGATATATTGTACAATGATGTGCTTAAGGTGGACGATTATGACAGATAAGCAACGATTTTTCCAATTTAGCGAGCAATGGTGTGCAATTCATGTTCCAGATCGACCGAACGGATTTGGTTTGCTTCTTTTAGGGGACGTTTCTCACTTTGTCGACGATAAAACGAGCTTATGGATGCAACATGTTGGAAAAAACAAGTTGTTGCACGATTTATTACAACATGGATATACGATTTTTTATTCGCATTTGTACGGTGCCAATTGGGGAAGTCCAAAAGCGGTGAAACTAGCGAAGCAGCTAATTTATTATGTGCTAAAAACAGAAATTTTAAATGAACGCATTTATGTGTTGGCGGAAGGAATGGGGGCGCTTGTCGCTTTGCAATTAATGAACGATTTGCATGATCAAATACGTGCAATTGCGCTATTAAATCCTTGTTTACATTTACAGGCGCAACTGCAATATGAAAAAGAACATAAATTTTTTTATAAACGGTTGTTGCGTCAACTCAAGGAAGCGTATGGGCAAGAAGAAGTTGAACGATGGCTTCCACCACTTTATCCGCCGATTGTGCCGATGAAAATTTGGCAAGTATCAGGCATAAATCCATATCCACCAACGATTCATGCACGATCATATGCGCAAACATACGGTGTTCCTGTGTCCTATCACTTGCCGGAAAAAAAATATACGTTTGCCCAAGCGATTCATGCATTTTATGCACGATATAATGACGTATAGTCCCCATACCCGTGGGGATTTTTTCTTTACCGATCAGAAAGAAAGCAAGTAAAATAAAAAATGAAACAGAAAAAGGAGTGTTGCATGTTGATGTGGCGATATACATATTTGATTTTTGCACTACTTGTTATATTATCTTCTTGCGCTCCTGCTCAATTATCATCGGGACATGTACAAAAGGTTGGTTTGCTCGTTTCGGATACGATCGACGATCAAGTGTGGGGAACGAAAGGATATAAAGGGTTGCTTCGTATTCAAGCGAAGTTTGGAGCGGACGTGTTTTATCGCGAAGGGGTCAACTCGAAGGCCGCTACGGCACATGCGGTAAAACAATTCCACGAAAAAGGTGTCACATTAATTTTCGGACACGGGAGCGAGTATGGACAATATTTTCATGATCTTGCGGACAAATATCCAGATATTCATTTTGTATTTTTTAACGGAGAGGCGAAAAAGAAAAACGTCACAAGCTTCAATTTCCAAGGACATGCGATGGGCTTTTTTGGAGGCATGGTCGCAGGACATATGACGAAAACGAATAACATTGGCGTGATTGCCGCATTTGAATGGCAGCCGGAAGTGGACGGTTTTTTCGAAGGAGCGTTATATGAAAACGAAAATGCCCATGTCGACGTTGAATATGTGCAAAATTGGGATGACATAAATACAGCTCTGGCGATTGCTGAGCGGATGATCGCAGATGGCGTAGATGTCATATATCCCGCTGGCGATAAATTTAGCGTGCCGATTATTGAAAAAATGAAAGAATATGGGCTTTATGCGATCGGATATGTAACAGACCAATCAGATTTAGGGGAACGAACAGTGCTGACAAGCACCGTCCAACATGTCGACGAACTGTACGAACTCGTTGCGCAAAAGTTTATCGATGGGGAGTTAACGTCAGGAACGACATATGTCGACTTTCAAGACGGTGTCATCGAACTCGGCACGTTTAGCCCACTTGTCGAGGAATCGTTTCAGCAAAAAATAAAAAAAGCGATTACGCGATATAAAGCAACGGGAAAATTGCCGAATGAGTAAATGAGGTGTCGAGTAAGCACCTCATTTTTTTATTGCGCGAAACGAAAAAAGAAAGTAAAATTAGTACCAAGTAATAAAGTTTGATAATAAAAGGAGACGATATTTCCGTGAGTGCAGGAATTATTGGAATTGGACGATATTTGCCGGAACGTATTGTGACGAATAAAGAATTAGAACAACGTATGGATACGTCCGATGAATGGATTCGGACGCGCACAGGCATTGAAGAGCGGCGCATTGCGTCAGACGATATCGATACGTCCGATATGGGCTATATCGCAGCAAAGCGCGCGCTTGATGATGCGGGCATTTCGCCAGAACAAATTGATCTCATTTTAGTAGCGACGGTGACGCCAGATCGCGCTTTTCCATCTGTCGCATGTATGTTGCAAGAAAAGCTTGGGGCGGTGCGTGCGGCGGCTCTTGACGTCAGTGCCGCATGCGCGGGATTTATGTATGCGATGGTGACGGCAAAACAATTTATTGAGACGAATACGTACAAATATGTACTCGTCGTTGGGGTGGAAAAGTTATCAAAAATTGTTGATTGGACGGATCGTAACACAGCGGTGTTGTTTGGAGACGGCGCAGGCGCTGTCGTGATGGGAAAAGTGTCTGAAGGTCGTGGCATCGTGTCGTTTGAGCTAGGAGCGGACGGTACAGGCGGAAAATATTTATATCAAGACGATTTTGTTGTGATGAACGGACGAGAAGTGTTTAAGTTTGCGGTGCGTCAAATGGGCGAGTCGTGCATTCGCGTATTAGAAAAAGCAGGATTGACGAAAGCAGATGTTGACTTTTTAATTCCGCATCAAGCGAATATTCGCATTATGGAAGCGGCGCGCGAACGGTTAGAACTCCCAATCGATCGCATGTCGATTACGGTCAATAAATACGGAAATACGTCCGCTGCATCGATTCCGATTTCGCTCGTTGAAGAAGTAGAAGCTGGACGCATTCAAGATGATGATCTCATCATTATGGTCGGCTTTGGCGGTGGATTAACGTGGGGCGCTATTGCGTTGCGTTGGGGCAAATAACGATGTATGATGAAACAAAGGAGTGATGTGTGATGGAAAAAAGACGAGTCGTCGTCACGGGATTAGGAGCTGTCACACCGTTAGGACATGATGTGGAAACGACATGGAAAAACATCGTGGCAGGACAATCGGGCATCGGTCCGCTTACACGGTTAAATGCGGACGATTTTCCTGCGAAAGTGGCGGCAGAAGTGAAAGATTTTCAAGTCGAACAATTTATTGATAAAAAAGAAGCGCGCAAAATGGACCGTTTCACGCAATATGCGGTCGCCGCTTCGATGATGGCAGTAAAAGATGCAAATTTACAAATTACGGAGGATAACGCTGCGCGCGTCGGCGTATGGATCGGTTCAGGTATCGGCGGGATGGAAACGTACGAAGAACAATTGAAGACGTTTTTAGAAAAAGGATATCGTCGCGTCAGCCCGTTTTTCGTTCCGATGATGATTCCAGATATGGCGGCCGGACAAGTGTCGATTATGCTTGGGGCGAAAGGAATAAACTCATGTACGGTGACCGCCTGCGCCACAGGAACGAACTCGATTGGCGATGCGTTCAAAGTAATTGAACGTGGCGATGCCGATGTGATGATTACAGGCGGAACAGAGGCGCCGATTACACATATGGCGTTTGCAGGATTTAGCGCCGCAAAAGCGCTCTCGTTTAACCCTGATCCGAACACAGCATGCCGTCCGTTCGATCAACATCGTGACGGATTTATTATGGGCGAAGGGGCAGGCATTATTATTTTAGAAGAACTCGAACATGCGTTAAAACGTGGTGCACGCATTTATGCAGAAATTGTCGGCTACGGTGCGACAGGCGATGCGTATCATATTACCGCGCCAGCACCGGGCGGAGAAGGCGGCGTCCGCGCGATGCGCCAAGCGCTTCATGATGCGAACATGCGACCAGAAGACATCGATTACATTAACGCACATGGAACGAGCACAGAGTATAACGATAAATACGAAACGATGGCGATTAAAGAAGTATTTGGTGAACATGCGTATAAACTAGCGGTCAGCTCGACGAAATCGATGACAGGGCATTTGCTCGGGGCAGCAGGGGCTGTTGAAGCGATTTTCTCCGTGTTATCCATTTACGATGGCGTTATTCCGCCAACGATTAACTATGAAACACCAGATCCAGAATGCGATTTAGATTACGTACCAAACGTTGCCCGCAAACAAAATGTGCGTGCTGTATTAAGCAACTCGCTCGGTTTTGGTGGCCATAATGCGACGATCATTTTCAAAAAATATGAAGGATGAGGCTTTCCTCATCCTTTTCACATTTTCCTTTCGTTTTTCGTACAATGCGATAACGAAAGGGGGGGAGTATCATGGGAGTGATTAACACAAAAAACTGGTTTGAACATGACAAATGGCGTGAAAAAATAAACGAAGACGTACAGCGCCATTTATTCGCACATGGCATGGCACGGCGCAATCAACAGGAGATCATGAAACAGCTCGCTGAAAAAAATGTATGGGCGTTTGTCGCTAAAAAGTTTATGGAGCTAAAAAAAGAGTGGGATGGCCCGGATGTGCCGATTTATATTTTCCCCGCAGATGCCACAAATCGTTCACTCCAACATGAATTTGGCGGAAAGTCAGGCGTCGCTTTTTTCGATCAACTGTTTTTATTTTTACTTCCTCATGTCTCGAACGAACATATTTACGCCCTCCTCATTCACGAATACAATCATGTCTGTCGTTTACATGCTGACCCGAAAGATGAACGGGACTATACGCTTCTTGATCGCATCGTGATGGAAGGATTAGCCGAACATGCGGTGAGGGAGCGGCTTGGAAGCGACTATGTCGCCAAATGGACGACATATTATACGAAAGAACAACTCGAGCAATTTACGAAAAAATGGCTCGTGCCAAACTTGTCTCTTCGTCTGGACGATGCTCGTTATCGTGCCTTGTTGTATGGTTCGATGTTGTATCCACGCATGCTTGGTTACGCAGTTGGATATGAAGTGGTGAGACGAGCGCTAGCGAAAAAGACGATGACGGAGTTACTCACTATGACATCTGAACAAATTTTTTTTATGTAACGCATCGTTATGTCGCTTGTTCATACATATAGTAGTGGACAAGGGGGCTAATGTATGCGTTTCTTTTTTTATTTGCTTGGGTTCGGGATGTCGGTGATCGGTGGGACGACGATGATTGCGTATTTAAACATTATCGCCTCACGTTCAGACTGGAAAGAATATTTGTTATTTATTAGCACAAAAGTGGAGTGTTATTTTTTACCGATTGGCTTATTCATGACGTGGCTAAGCATTTTTTTCCCATTTCGTGATGATGGTTAAATTTAGGGTGAAATGGAATAAAATGAACGACCTCTGACCATACTGTGAACAAATCGTTCGAAGTGAGGGGTTATGCATGTTGTATCTTCACGATGTTTGGGTAAATTGGTTTGAAGGAGAAGAAAACGGCTATAACGTTTGCCACTTTTATGAGTGGAGAAAAGATGATGCGATTGAACTGTTAGATCAAGTGCCAGTGTTGAAAGTGAGTGCACCATTGTTTCACTACTTAGAAAACAGCTTGGCCGAAATTCCGAAACCGTTGCTTGAAGACGTATATCAAAAAGCGTACGTGCGCAAAAACCACGAACGCATTCAACTTGATTATTGTTTTATCGCCACAGATGGTTACGGCATTATCGCCATTGATACGATTGGTTATCATATTCCGATTCGAAAAAGCCGCCTCATTCCACGTCAAGAACAGCTCGTTTATGAGATGATGAAAGAGCAAGATGTACGCATATATCCGTTTCAACAAAGTGAAAGAGAATATCACATTTTATCGCCTCATCCTGCGCTCATGAGCGGATTGACACGTAAAGAGCGACAATTGAAACAACTGTTATTTATGGCGCTTGATCAACTATACGGAACGAAAAATGTTGCCGAAGTGCGTTATTGGTATACGGAATGGGCGCCAGAAAAGTATGCATACATTCAACAAATGTCGTTCGAAGAAGCGTGGAACGGCTTGTACGAAGAAGCGAAACATGGATGGTCGGAGCGGCACGTTCATTTGTGCGAACGGCTTGTGAAAGGACAACCGTTTTTTGAAAAACTGTGGGAAATGGAACAAGAACCGAAAGTGAATTAAAAAACTCAGCCCTTATGGAGCTGAGTTTTTTATCGTCTTTTTCTTCCTAACCCGATGGCATTTTCCATTTTCTTTAACATTTTGTTTGCGACGCGGTTTGCCTTTTCTGCCCCTTCGTCTAAAATGTCATCTAGTTTTGAGCTTTCCATAAGCTCATAATATTTTTCTTGAATTGGTGTTAAGGTGTTAATAATCGCTTCTGCGACATCTGCTTTAAACTCCCCATATCCTTTTCCAGCATAGCGCGCTTCTAGCTGTTCGATCGGTTCGTTCGCCAAAATGGAGTAAATCGTCAATAAGTTCGATACGCCCGGCTTCTTTTCTTTATCGTAACGAATGATGCCTTCTGAGTCTGTGACGGCGCTTTTTACTTTTTTCTCGATCGTTTTCGCATCATCAAGCA
Source organism: Anoxybacillus sp. CHMUD (assembly GCF_013096965.1). NCBI lineage: Bacteria > Bacillati > Bacillota > Bacilli > Caryophanales > Anoxybacillaceae > Anoxybacillus > Anoxybacillus sp. CHMUD. The sequence goes on along the minus strand of NZ_SDLG01000003.1, from coordinate 29,372 downwards.
GCGTAATGTACGATTTTTGATTCGGATCGGACTTGCTCATTTTTTTCGTCGGATCAGTAAGCGACATAATGCGGGCTCCGATTTTCGGAATGCGCGCCTCCGGGATCGTGAAAATGTCCCCATATCGTTTATTAAATCGCTCCGCTAAATCGCGTGTGAGCTCAATATGTTGTTTTTGGTCTTCACCGACAGGAACGATGTCTGTCGAGTAAAGTAAAATGTCCGCTGCCATAAGCGGCGGATACGTTAACAATCCGGCGCTGACCGCCTCTTTTCCTGCTGATTTATCTTTAAATTGCGTCATCCGCTCCAATTCGCCAATGTAGGCGATGCATTGCAAAATCCAACCCGCTTGCGCATGCGCAGGAACTTCTGACTGGATAAATAACGTTGATTTGTTCGGATCAATGCCGACTGCTAAATAAAATGCAGCTAAACTGCGAATGTTTTTCCGAAGCGCGAGCCGATCTTGTGGAACGGTAATCGCATGTTGATCGACGATGCAAAAGTAGCAGTTGTAATCGTCTTGCAATTCAACAAATTGCTTCATCGCCCCGATATAGTTGCCGAGCGTAATGACGCCGCTCGGTTGAATACCTGAAAAAATCGTCTTCATCGAATCACTCCTTTTTTTATTTTTCCAAATAAAAAAGTCCTATCATCTTTAGGGACGATAGAACCGTGGTGCCACCCTAGTTATTGCCGATACGACAATCACTTTGCCCATGCGCATGCATGGCACCTTTGTAACGTAAGGCAAACGTCCAAGCCTACTTTTTGTTCAGCTTGAATGCTCGAAAGCCCATTCCATACAACTAGCGGCTTGTTCGCACCGTCCACAAGCTCTCTGAACGCCTCGTCATATGTACTATTCTTCGTCATCGCATCGGTTTTTGAAAATATTATATGAGTTTCCACTTCGATTGTCAATTCATGTATGAAAAAATGAGCGTTGCGCCTGTGACGACCAGCCCAGCAAAAAAAAGCGTCGCTCCCCATTGTTTTTTTGACGCGTCGTCGCGTTGTTCATCAGCCATGTATCGTTCAACAGGGGAACGAAACAATCGTTTAAAACTAGAGATAGTGACATCGAAAAATCCTTTTTCATATATGAACCGAAATCCGCCAATAATAACGAGTGGTTGGGCGATGTAAAAAGAAACATTAATAAATGTTAACCACTTCGTTTCAGAAAAAAGTGCAACCGTTAGCGCGATCAAAAATACGAAAAAGCTTGTCATGACTGCTTTTTTCACGATCTATCCACCTTTCGTGCTTAATCGCTGTGAAGTATTATACTAAAAAAAGTGTAAATTTTCTATTTACAAATGTCCAGAAAACAAATAAAATAGTCATCAAGCTGATTTTATCAAATTTGTGAACAAGCCTCGCATTTATTTAAAATGTTAGAAAATTTAAAAAAAGTTTCAAAAAAATCTTTTCAAATATATTAATTCGTTATATAATGTCCTTGTGTTTCAAATCTTCTGATAAATCAGAAGATGGAAATAAATACAATAAAAAGATGAGGGGGAAACTCGCATGAAGAAAAAGCTATCTGCCTTTTTCGCTCTTCTTCTTGTTGCTTCCATGGTGCTAGCAGCATGTGGCGGCAACAACGCGGAAGAACCGAAACCTTCAGATGAAGGAAAACAAGAAACACCAGCGAAAGAGCAAGTATTGAACTTGTTAGAAACTTCGGAAATTCCTTCACTAGACACTACGTTAGCAACTGACAGCGTATCATTCCGCGTCATGAACAACGTATTTGAAGGTTTATATCGTTTAGACCAAAACAACGAGCCAACGCCAGGGATGGCTGAAAGCTATGAAGTAAGCGAAGATGGAAAAGTGTACACATTCAAACTTCGCGATGCGAAATGGTCAAATGGTGAGCCTGTAACGGCAAACGATTTCGTATTTGCATGGAGAAAAGCGCTTGATCCAAACACAGGTGCTGAGTATGCATACATTATGTACGACATTAAAAACGCTGAAGAAGTAAACACAGGAAAAGTGCCTGTTGACCAATTAGGCGTAAAAGCAATTGACGAAAAAACGTTACAAGTTGAATTGAAAAACCCAATTCCATACTTCTTAAGCTTATTAACATTCCCGACGTTCTATCCACAAAACGAAAAGTATGTGAAAGAGCAAGGGGACAAATACGGTCTTGAAGCAAACACAACAATTTACAACGGTCCGTTCGTATTAAGCGAGTGGAAACATGAGCAAAGCTTCCAATTAAAGAAAAACGAGCAATATTGGGATGCACAAACAGTTAAACTTGAAACAATTAACTTCAACATCGTAAAAGATGTAGCGACAGGTGTAAACTTGTATGAAACAAACAAAGCAGACCGCGTCGGTTTAAGTGCAGAGTTTGTTGACAAATATAGCAGCGACAAAAACTTCAAAACAAAATCAGAGCCTGTATTATTCTTCATTCGTATGAACCAAAAGAATGAAGTGTTGAAAAACGTAAATGCTCGCAAAGCGATTGCGATGGGCTTCGATAAAGAAGCGATGGTTGCGACGATTTTAAATAACGGTTCTAAAGCAGCGAACTACTTCGTTCCAGAAGGATTCGTTAAAGGTCCGAACGGAAAAGACTTCCGTGAAGAAAATGGCGATTTATTAACGTTTAATGCAGAAGAAGCGAAAAAATATTGGGAACAAGCGAAAAAAGAGCTTGGCAAAGACAAAGTTACGCTTGAGTTGTTAAACTACGACTCTGAAAGCGCGAAGAAAATCGGTGAGTTCTTAAAAGAGCAACTTGAGACAAACTTACCTGGTTTAACAATTAACATTAAACAACAACCATTTAAACAAAAACTTGATCTTGAAAGCAAAATGCAATATGAATTATCATTTGCAGGTTGGGGTCCAGACTACCAAGACCCAATGACATTCATCGATATGTTTGTCACAAACGGTGCTCATAACCAAACAGGTTGGTCAAATGCGGAGTATGACAAACTTGTAAAAGATGCGAAAACAACGCTTCTTTCTGACTTGCAAGCTCGCTGGGATGCGATGGTAAAAGCTGAGAAAATCTTGTTAGACGAGGCAGTTATCGCGCCAATGTACCAACGTGGTGCAGCGTACTTAGAGCGTGAATACGTGAAAGGTATCGTTGATCATCCATTCGGTCCAGACAATAGCTATAAGTGGGCTTATATCGAGTAATCGAAAAAGAAAGGAGAGTATATGTGCGAAAGCATATACTCTCCTTTTGCCTGCTAATCAGTAAAATTTCAAAAAGTTTTTAATTTTTAAGGAGGTGTGCGATATGGCACGATATACGTTGCAACGTCTTATTTATATGATTATTACGCTATTTATCATTGCAACAGCCACGTTCTTTTTAATGAAGCTTCTCCCAGGCTCCCCCCTCCAAAATCAAGAGAAGCTATCACCAGAACAACAAAAAATCATTTTAGAAAAGTATGGTCTAAATGATCCAGTTCCTGTGCAATACGTTCGTTATTTAGGCAATTTAGTAAAAGGTGATTTAGGAGTTTCCTTCCAATATGATAACCGCCCAGTCACACAGCTTATTGGTGATCGCATTGGGCCATCGGCACAACTCGGTTTTCAAGCGCTCGTATTCGGGACAATTGTTGGTATTTTGCTCGGTGTGATCGCTGCTGTTCGTCATAATACAGCGGTTGACTATGGAGCAACGGTGTTAGCTGTTTTAGGTATTTCCATTCCATCATTTGTATTCGGTGGATTGTTGCAATATTACATCGGTGTAAAATTAAAATTACTTCCTGTTGCGTTTTGGGATGGTTTTGAGTACACGATCATGCCAACGCTAGCGTTATCCGTATTCGTTATCGCGAGCATCGCGCGCTTTATGCGTACAGAAATGTTAGAAGTGCTCGGTTCGGACTATATTTTAACAGCGCGTGCAAAAGGAATTAGCGGCTTTGGCGTCATTTTTAAACACGGATTGCGAAATGCAATGATTCCGATTATTACAATTCTTGGTCCGATGGCTGTTAACTTAATGACAGGAACACTTGTTATCGAACAGATTTTTGCTGTCCCTGGTTTAGGGGAACAGTTCGTTCGTTCCATTAACTTAAATGACTATCCGGTCATTATGGGAACGACTATTTTCTATAGTGCGTTATTTATTTTTGTTATTTTTATTGTGGACGTGCTTTACGGCTTAATTGATCCGCGAATTCGTTTGGCGGGAGGGAAAAAATAATGACAGAAAAGCAACTATCTCCTGAGTTGTTTGAGCTAGCGACAGAGAGTCAAGGTGATATGGAAAAAATTAATCGTCCAAGCTTAACGTTTTTACAAGACGCTTGGCTTCGATTAAGAAAAAATAAAGGTGCTGTTTTCGGACTAATCATGATTATTGCCATTACGTTGATGGCTATTTTTGCACCGATCATGAGCGATCGTACGTACAAACAACAAAATTTAAGTCATGCGAAATTACCACCGCGTATCCCGGTGTTAGAACATATTGATTGGCTTCCGTTTAACGGAAAAGATATGAACGGCATTAACGTATATGAAAAGCGTGGTGTAAAAGAGTACTATTGGTTTGGAACCGATGACCTCGGTCGCGATTTATGGACACGTACGTGGTATGGTGCCCGTATTTCGTTATATATCGGGGTGTTAGCTGCAACCATTGACTTGTTAATTGGAATTATTTATGGTGGTGTGTCCGGTTTTTACGGTGGGCGCGTCGACAATGTGATGCAGCGTATTATTGAAGTATTAGTCGGTATCCCGAACTTAATTGTCGTTATTTTATTTATTCTCGTATTTGAGCCGGGAATTATTTCAATAACGATGGCGATGGTTATTACAGGTTGGGTGACGATGGCGCGTATTGTGCGCGGACAAATTTTAAAGTTAAAAAATATGGAATACGTATTAGCCGCTCGCACGCTCGGTGCATCCGATTCGCGCATTATCGCTAAACATTTATTACCGAACGTTGTTGGACCGATTATTATTACGACGATGTTTACAATTCCGAGCGCCATTTTCACAGAAGCGTTTTTAAGCTTTATTGGACTTGGTATTCGTCCACCAGAAGCGTCGCTTGGTTCCCTTGTAAATGACGGTTATAAGTCGATCCAAACGTTCCCGCATTTAATGATGATTCCAGCGTTTGTCATTAGCTTGCTTATTTTAAGCTTTAACTTATTAGCAGACGGATTGCGCGATGCGCTTGATCCAAAAATGCGTAAATAGAGGAGGTGGAACAATGGAAAAAGTGCTCGAAGTAAAAGATTTGCACATTTCGTTTGATGTGTACGGTGGAGAAGTACAAGCTGTACGAGGTGTATCGTTTGATTTGTACAAAGGAGAGACGTTGGCGATCGTTGGGGAGTCCGGATCAGGAAAATCGGTGACATCAAAAGCGCTTATGCGTTTACTACCGGTTCCTCCTGCGCGAATTAAACAAGGACAAATTTTATTAGAAGGTCGCGATTTAACGAAACTATCGGAAAAAGAAATGCAACGTGTGCGCGGGGCAGAAATTTCGATGATTTTCCAAGATCCGATGACAGCATTAAATCCGACGATGACGATCGGAAAACAAATTACAGAAGTATTGTTAAAACATCAACAAATGACAAAAGCGGAGGCGAAAGCGCGCGCCATTGAATTGCTTGATCTTGTCGGCATTAAAGAGCCAGCGCTTCGCTTTAAACAATATCCACATCAATTGTCAGGCGGTATGCGTCAACGTGTCGTTATTGCAATTGCACTTGCATGCAATCCGAAAGTGCTCATTGCCGATGAGCCAACGACAGCGCTGGACGTGACGATTCAAGCGCAAATTTTAGAACTCATTAAAGATATTCAAAAAAAGACAGGCACATCGATTATATTCATTACACATGATTTAGGTGTTGTGGCAAACGTAGCTGATCGTGTGGCGGTCATGTATGCCGGAAAAATTGTTGAAAAAGGAACGGTCGATGAAATTTTCTACAATCCGAAACATCCGTATACGTGGGGGCTGCTTGCGTCGATGCCAAGCCTAGAGCACGGAGATGAAGAATTGTACTCCATTCCAGGAACGCCACCAGACTTATTAAATCCGCCAAAAGGCGATGCGTTCGCGCCTCGTAATGCGTACGCGTTAAAAATTGACTATGAAATGGAGCCGCCAATGTTTCAAGTATCTGATACGCACTATGCGGCAACGTGGTTGCTTCATCCGAATGCACCGAAAGTTGAACCTCCGAAAGTCGTTCGTGAACGGATGAAAAAATTCGTTACACTAACGAACAACAAAGGAGGGAATAAGCAATGAGCGAAAAACAAAAACTCGTTGAAGTGAAAAACTTAAAACAATATTTTAAAGTCGGCAAAGGTCAAATCGTAAAGGCTGTTGACGATGTGACGTTCGATATTTATAAAGGTGAAACGCTCGGTCTTGTAGGGGAATCAGGATGTGGAAAGTCAACGACAGGCCGTACAATTATCGGGCTATATGAAGCAACAGGTGGCGAAGTGTTGTTTAACGGGTTGAGCGTCCATCGAAAAAAATCGGCGAAAGAAGCGAAAGAATTAAAACGGAAAATGCAAATGATTTTCCAAGATCCGTATGCGTCATTAAATCCACGTATGACGGTTGCGGATATTATTGCGGAAGGCATCGATATTCACGGCTTAGCGTCGTCGCGAGAAGAGCGCATGAATCGCGTATATGAGCTTCTTGAAACAGTCGGGTTAAATCGTGAACATGCGAATCGCTATCCGCATGAGTTTTCGGGTGGTCAGCGTCAGCGGATCGGCATTGCGCGCGCATTGGCGGTTGAGCCGGAGTTTATTATTGCGGACGAGCCAATCTCGGCGTTAGACGTATCGATTCAAGCGCAAGTCGTCAACTTAATGAAAAAGCTGCAGCGTGAAAAAGGGTTAACGTATTTATTTATCGCGCACGACTTGTCGATGGTGAAATACATTAGCGATCGCATCGGTGTTATGTATTTCGGAAAAATGGTTGAGCTTGCTGATGCAGAAGAACTGTATCGCAATCCGATTCATCCGTATACAAAATCGCTCCTTTCTGCGATTCCACATCCAGATCCAGAAACAGAGCGGACACGAAAACGGATTATTTACGACCCGACACAACATAACTATAAAGAAGGCGAAGATGTGCGCATGCGCGAAATTACGCCAGGCCATTTCGTTTACTGCTCTGAAGCAGAGTACGAAACATATAAGGCGATGTACAGCTAATCTCTCGGCTTTCGAGAGATTAGCTTTTTTCGTTTGATTCACTAGAGTATTATACAATATTTTGATTTATTTGACTATTTCGTTTTTAAAAAAAGCTCCGAGATTATCTCGAAGCTTTTTTGCCGCCGACCATTTTCCATCCTGTTTGCACATGTTCGCTCATCGCTGTATGTAGCCGCTTTTTTCGTCCGCCAAATACGTTTTCCCCGATGCCGTTTAAAATGACGCCCATGAGCGCAGTTATTCCAATCACTAAAATAGCGACAATCGTAAAGTCAATAAAAAATTGCGCCATTGTCACTTCCCCCTTTGTTTGCCATCTGTACTTTTATTGTAGAGAAAATTGCAAATGAACGCAACGAAAAATGAAACCATTTTTATCGGACAACCGTATAATATGTTGGGTAAAATTGAAAAAAGGTGTATCTTTCTAAACTTTTTTGTTGTATAATGTACGTTGTAAAGTTTTTTAAAGTCATTTTAAAATAAGATGTGTTTTAATACAGAAAGCGAACAAAGCAACCCATAAGGGAGTGATTGATATATGGTGATCGTGTATTCATCGCCGAGTTGTACGTCTTGCCGAAAAGCAAAAGCGTGGTTAGAAGAGCATCACATTCCGTATAAAGAGCGCAATATTTTCGCTGAACCGTTAACGATTGAAGAAATTAAAGGCATTTTGCGCATGACCGAAAACGGGACAGACGAAATTATTTCGACGAGATCGAAAATTTTTCAAAAGCTAAATATTCAAGTTGATTCATTGCCGCTACAAGATTTATATGAAATTATTCGCCAACATCCAGGGCTTTTGCGCCGTCCGATTATCATGGACGAGAAGCGCCTGCAAGTTGGTTACAACGAAGATGAAATTCGCCGCTTTTTACCGAGAAAAGTGCGGACGTATCAATTGCGTCAGGCACAACAGCTCGTCAACAGTAAAGGCTTAGCATAAACGCTAAGCCTTTTTACAATAGCGGCGAAAGGAGGCGAGCAGTCGACTCGGCGAGCCGCATCCAAAGCGGTCGGCATTTGAATTGATTGATATCAATTTTTGATGAATGCTCGAAGTCGTTTATAAAATCATCGACTAACGTTTGCACGCTTGGCGTTTGATATAAAAACGCATTTACCTCAAAATTTAAATGAAAGCTGCGCATATCCATATTCGCTGTGCCGATGGAAGCGAGTTCTCCATCTACAACGATAATTTTGCTGTGCATAAATCCTTTTTCGTATTCGTAAATGGTCGCTCCTGCTTCCAGTAGTTCGGGAAAATAAGAGCGTGACGCGTAAAATACAATTTTTTTATCCGGTCGCTTTGGGACAAGAAGCCGCACGTCAATTCCGCTTAATGCCGCCACTTTTAATGCCGTTAAAATGTCTTCATCTGGAATAAAATACGGCGAGGCGATCCAAATCGAGCGCTGTGCCGATGTAATCATCGCGAAAAATAAATGTTTAATGACTTCCCATTTCGTATCCGGTCCGCCGGCGACAAGCTGAACGCCTCCAAGTGCTTCATCCTCAACTGTCGGTGCACTTAAGTAGTTCAGCGTTAATAGCTGTTGACCGGTCATGTAATACCAATCTTGTAAAAAAATAAGTTGTAGCGTACGTACTGCTTCGCCGTATACGAATAAATGCGTATCGCGCCAAAAGCCGAAATATTCGTTTTTCCCTAAATATTCGTCCCCAATATTTAACCCGCCAACAAAACCGACTTTTCCATCAACGACGATAATTTTACGATGGTTGCGGAAGTTAATTTTATTGTTTAAAAACGGCAAGCGCACAGGGGAGAAAGGGATGATATCGACGCCAGCTTCACGCATCTCCTGTATGTACGTTTTCGATAGCTGCCAGCTTCCGACCGCATCGTATAAAAAGCGGACGTGTACCCCTTTTTTCGCCTTGTTCATTAATATTTGTTTTAAGCGCTGACCGATGTCGTCATCGCGGACAATATAATATTCAAGATGAATGTGATGCTCGGCTTTTTCTAACTCTTTAAAAATGGTTGTAAACGTTTCTTCTCCGTTCGTCAACACACGTGTTTTTGTCGCAGTTGAAATCGATTCTTTCGTCATGCGTCTCGCTAGTTGTAGCAACGGCTGTTGATGCGGTTTCATATATAATGTTTGCGCGTCATGCGTCTCGTTGCGCTCTAGTTTGCGAAACGTTTGTTCATCAAGCAACGCTTTTTTTCGAAATAGCCGTTTTTTGCGATAGTTTTGGCCGAGTAAAAAATAAAGAATAAAACCAACGAGCGGAAAGCTGCTGAATAAAACGAGCCATGTGAGCGTTTTCGTTGGATGGCGATTTTCTAAAAAGATGACAAACGAAATAAAAATCACTGACAAGGTGACAAATAAGCTGAACGTTCCGAGTAGCCAGCCTTCCCAATAATCTTTTGTCACTACTAAAAAGCCGACGAAAGCAAGTATAAATAGCACAACTTTTAAAGCGTTTCTCATTTGTTGTTCACCTGACCTCGCGAGAAAAAAGCCGATTTCAATCAATTGAAATCGGCGTTATGAGTTTGGAAAGTGTTTGGCGATCATCGTTAATGCTTGTTCTGCGATGACGATTTTTCCGTATTCTTCGAGACGATGAATCGTCATTTGCGAATCTTGCCCGTATTCAAGCAATATGCTTAACATATTGTCAATGTCGCGATCGGTATCTTCTTCTGTAAATTCGACGTACAAGTAGTAGTGATTTTCAAATGCGAATAGTTTGTTGTGTAATGTTGAAAAATCGCGACGGTGCGCAAGAGCAATGACGTCTTCAATCGTTTTGAAGCGGATGACGAATTGGAGCGGATTATCAGGTTCTGATGATGATGCTTTTATAATGTTAAAATGTTGGTCTAATATATGTTCGATTTTTTCATCAACCGGTAAGTCTCTGAATCGTTCATCGACAATTGGCAATTCGAGTCTGCTGCCGTCTTTTGAAATTTGCGCTTTTGTAACGAACACTTCTAACCCTTTTTCAAGAGCATGCACTTGAATCCAAAGCGGTCCTTCTAAATAAATTTCTGCTTCTTGATGGATTTCGTCCATCATTTCCCAAAATAATTCTTCGCTCCGTTCGCGATTGTACCAAATTTCTTCACGATCGAAGCCGCGTTCTTCAATATCTCCGTACGATATATATAGTTTCAACGTATATTCATTGATGCGTTCGATTTCCATGTTCCTCAGCTCCCTTCTACGATTATTCAGTCAGGAAGGGAATGTCTCCCCGAGCGTTCGCCCATCCTCCTATATCTTGTACTTCTATTGTATGACAAAATGTGAAAGAAGGGAAATAAAAAACGCCTAATTCAATAAATTTAGTTGTTCCCCTATTTTTTGTATTTGTTGCAGGAAAAAAGACGATGGTGGTGAAAAAAATGTGTGGAGAAAGGAGAGGTTATATGTTTGTCGCATTATTGAAAAATGGAGAAACATGTTCGTTGTTAGACGATTGGACGATCGAGCAGCTACATGTATTGCGAGCGACGCAGGCGTTTTTTTGTCCTGTTTGTTTAGAACGAGTTCAGTTGAAAATAGGGACAAAACGTATGCCGCATTTTGCGCACGAAACGAAATGTACGATTGAAACAGAGCGGGAGACATTTGCTCATTTACAAGGGAAACAACAATTGTATGAATGGTTGACAAATGAAAAAATCGAAGTAGAAGAAGTAGAAGTCGAGAAGTATTTGCGGCACATTCAGCAACGTCCAGATGTATTTGTTCGACATATGCAACACATGTACGCGATCGAATATCAATGTTCCATCATTCCATTCTCTTTATTCGCGAAACGAACGAATGCATACAAGAACGCACATATTGTCCCGATTTGGTTACTTCATACATCTCATGTCAAACGCCGCAGTTTGTTTTTTCAACTGTCCTCATTTTCATGGCTATTTTTCAATGATCAAGAAGTCATCCCGTTTTATTGTGCTGAACGCCGAGAAGTATCGTTTCTTCATCATCTTATTCCGCTCTCTTCCACGCTCGCATACGGAGAATGGGCGACGTTTCCGCTTCATGCGATATCATTTTCTTCTTTTTTTCAGACGCCACAACGACAACATGATGCTTTGTTTCATGCATGGCAAATGAAAAAGAAGCAATGGCGGCTATCTCCCCTATACTATCGCACAAATCGAACGTTTTGCCGCATCGTATATAATGTGCCTATGACCCCATCGCTATTTCCTCATGAGGCAGGCATTCCGCTTCGCCATGCGTATTGGTTTGAGACGCCCCCATTTATTTGGCAAACGTATATGTTGCTTGAGATGATGCGTATTCCGCTTCATGTGACGTTTTCGTTTCATCAATTATATGAGCGAATGCGATATTTCATTCGTCAAAATCTTATTCATATTCGCCGCTTGCCGCTTGTGACAAAAAGTCATTATTCATATGCCCTTATGGATTATTTACATGCGCTCGTTTCGCTTCAATTTTTGAAAAAAGTAGGAAAAAGTACGTTTCAGCGCATTCGGTCATGGTCGCTTCCGCGCAACGTCGAAGAAGCGATTCGTGGAGATGAGCAACTATTGCGACGAATTGTAAGCAAAAAAGAGGATTTTTTCACAAAACGAGAATAATATATAAGTAAACATTTTGATGTAAGAGGTGATTGATATGGCAAAAACGTTGCCGACACGCAAAGACGTTCCGGTAGAGTATACGTGGCGTCTTGAAGATATTTTTGCGACGGATGAACAATGGGAGAAAGAATTTGAAGAAATTATGTCACTTCTTCCGAAATTTTCGGAATATAAAGGTAGGCTTGGAGAAAGTGCTCAAACGTTATACGAAGCGTTACAATATCGCGACCATGTGTTCATGCGACTAGGAAAATTATATGCGTACGCACATATGCGCCATGACGAAGATACGGCTAATTCGCTTTATCAAGGATTGGAAACGAGAGCAGAAGGGTTGTATGCGGAGGCAGGTCAAGCGACGGCGTTTATCGTGCCAGAAATTTTAGCGATGGATGAAGATGTGTTGCGCACGTTTTTACAACAATACGAACCGCTTCGTTTGTATGCGCATGAATTAGATGAAATGAACCGCCAACGTCCGCACGTGTTATCGGAAAAAGAAGAAGCGTTGCTTGCACAGGCGGCGGAAGTGATGAACGCATCAAGCAATACGTTCGGGGCGTTAAATAATGCTGATTTGCGTTTTCCGACGATTACAGATGAAAACGGAGAAGAAGTGGAAGTGACGCACGGTCGTTACATTCGTTTTCTTGAAAGCGAAGATCGCCGCGTGCGCCATGATGCGTTTAAAGCGGTATACGATACATATCGCAAATATGAAAATACGTTTGCGAGCACGTTAAGCGGAGCGGTGAAGCGCAATAACTTTTTTGCGCGCGTTCGCAACTATCGCTCAGCGCGCGAGGCGGCATTAAGTAAAAACCAAATTCCTGAAACGGTGTACGATAACTTAATTGAAACGATTCATCGTTATTTGCCACTTTTGCATCGTTACGTTCAATTGCGCAAGCGCGTGCTCGGATTAGATGAATTGCATATGTACGATTTATATACGCCGCTTGTCAAACAAGTCGATATGAAAGTGACGTATGAAGAAGCAAAAGACATATTGTTAAAAGGATTGACGCCACTAGGTGACGAATATATTTCGATCGTGAAAGAAGGGTTTGATAACCGTTGGGTTGACGTGCAAGAAACGCGCGGCAAACGAAGTGGAGCATACTCGTCTGGTTCATATGGAACGAATCCGTACATTTTAATGAACTGGCAAGATAATGTGAACAACTTATTTACGCTTGCCCATGAGTTTGGCCATTCGGTGCATAGTTACTATACGCGCAAATATCAGCCGTATCCGTATGGAAACTATTCGATTTTCGTTGCGGAAGTCGCATCGACGTGCAACGAAGCGTTGTTGAACGATTATTTATTAAAAACGATCGATGACGAGAAGAAAAAGTTATATTTATTAAATCATTATTTAGAAACGTTCCGAGGGACGGTATTCCGTCAAACGATGTTTGCGGAGTTTGAACATATGATTCATCAAATGGCACAAAACGGGGAAGCGTTGACCGCCAAAGTATTGACGGAAAAATATTATGAGCTAAACAAAACGTATTTCGGGGATGGCGTCGTCATCGATGAAGAAATCGGCTTAGAATGGGCGCGCATTCCGCATTTTTACTACAACTATTATGTGTATCAATATGCGACAGGCTTTAGCGCTGCGACTGCATTAAGCAAACAAATTTTAGAAGAGGGCGCACCTGCGGTTGAACGTTACATTGGATTTTTAAAAGCAGGAAGCTCCGATTATCCAATTGAAGTGTTGAAAAAAGCGGGTGTCGATATGACGTCTCCAGAGCCAATTGAACAAGCGTGTCAAGTGTTCGAACAAAAATTACAACAGCTTGAGCAACTATTATAAAAGGCGACTGCGTGTCGCCTTTTCTTAATGAAATCCGCGAAAACGGTGGCGGTTGTTGAGGTAAGTAAAAAACGAGAAAAAAGAAAGAAATAAAAACGGAATGGATATGATGAGCGGAAAGAGCCGCATCAGTGCGAAAAAGTGAATAATGAGCGCAACGACGATCCAAACGATATGAACAATGAACATCGAATCCCCCCTTTTTATCCATAGTAAGCGAGGGAGAAAATAATTATGACAAATGTGTGAACAAGTAAACAAAACACTTGTCAAGACATAGAGGAGTTTGTTAATATATAAACGTGAAGTGAATCACAATCAAACAAACTTATACCCCTTTGTTTGACCGTGAAGAATTTCTCCCATCCCCTTTGTTGTCTTTATGACAAAGAAAAAGGACTCGGCATCCCCCGAGTCCTTTTTCTTTATCCGATCCAGCGCCAAAATGAGCCGATTTTCTCCACTTTTTGCTTTAAACGCAACTTTTTTAATTCGCATTCCGCTTTGCTGCGCGGGATGTTGTATACCATCGCAATATCATCGGTCGTAACGAATAGCGCATGATGTAAAAACTGTTCAATTGGTGGAAGTGAAGATGGTTGAGGATGAAATCCGAGCATTTCATGGATTAAATCGACATATACGTCGTACGGATAACAGCCTGAAATTTTAATGCCTTCATCTTCAATGTTTTCGTTAAAAAAGACGAGCGTTGGAACTTCGCGAACGTCCATTTCTGCACTAATTTTTAAATCGCATTGTAGCGCTTTAACGGCACTTGGAGAAGATAAATCGTTTATAAACTCTTGCACATCTAAACCAGCATCGATGGCGCATTGAATGAGTGTGTTTGTTTCTGTAATCGTTTTGCCTTGAATAAATACAATTTCTTGTAGTTGACGCAAAAAGCGAATGCTCGCTTGACGCCCTTGCAATTCGGCTGCTTTCACAGCGAGCGAAGCAATGTATGGGATCGGCAACGGCGTTTGAAGAAGCACGCGGTCTTCACAGGCGATGCCGACGCGCGACGCATGCCGATCGATTCGTTTATAACTGACGCCATTCAGCCGATCGAGTTGACCGGTTAAGACGTGACGCAAAGCAAAATATTGTCCGTATTCGATCCATAATTTTTTTAAAACAGGTTCAAGCGCCCAACAGTCTGGGCAAAGAGGATCGACAAATAAGTAAATCTCTAATTGCTTTGCCGTTCCTTCTTGCTTACCATTCACCTTCATGCTCCTTTCGCTCGTCATCTGGTGTATTAATCATATGTTGGGCAGTCAACATGAGCCGTTGATACAATTCATCTCGAACAGGTCCTTTTAGTCCGATCGCATCCATCGCTTCATGCATACACGCAAGCCATGCTTTTGCGCGCGTTGGTGTAATTGGAAACGGCAAATGACGGGCGCGCAACATCGGGTGTCCGTGTTCTGCTGTATAAAGCGGTGGGCCGCCTAAATATTGCGTTAAAAATTGTTTTTGTTTCCGTGCGGTTTCCGTTAAATCGTTCGGGAAAATAGGCGCCAAGTCAGGATGTTTTGCGACTCGTTCATAAAAAGCATCAACGAGTTTTGAGACAACTTGTTCGCCTCCAATCGCTTCATAAGGGGATTGAAACATATGAAAAACTCCTTTGCCGAGATATATACATATTGTAACAACGACTTTGTTTCATCTCAAACGATGTGACTTGCGGCATAGTACGTTTGCATTACTTTTTTCACGTAGTTCATCGTTTCGCGAAACGGTGGAATGCCTCCATGTTTATCGACATTTCCCGGCCCGGCGTTATAAGCCGCAAGCGCAAGGGCGATATTGCCGTCGTACCGATCGAGAAGTTGGCGTAAATATTTTGTCCCGCCTTCAATGTTTTGTTGTGGATCAAAGGCGTCTTGTACCCCTAACATGCGCGCCGTGCTCGGCATTAACTGCATCAGTCCCATCGCCCCGACGCGGCTTTTTGCTTGCGGATTGAAATTCGATTCATGGCGAATGACCGCATAAATGAGTTTCGGATCGACATCGTATTTCGCTGCAGCTTCGTCAATCCATTGATGTATCGTATCTTTATGAAGCGGTGTGCTCGCTTTATATGTCGGCACTTTCGTTTCTTCGCTTGTCATAAGCGGAAGCGATAGGCGCATTGCTTCCGTTTCTTCGTTCGTCTCTGGCGTTAACAGCTCGCGAAATAAGTCGTGAAACGATGTTGTTGGCGCTTCTTTTTTTCCTTGTAAATGTTGCAACGCTTGCAGTTCAAGAAGCAATTTCAATTGTTGCACGTTCATGACGATCGCTCCGTTTCGTATTTAGCTTCGTAAAATCGTTCAATTTTATTTTTCGTTTTTCGTTTTGGAATATGAAACGATTCGAGCAGTTGCGTAAACGTTTTTTCCCCTTCTGCTCGTTCGTTCGCTTCGTATTCGACTTCATAGTCAGCTACGTTCATATATTCGCTATAATCGAAAACGAGCGTGCCGTTTTTATACGGGCGTTCCGCGCGCCGAGTTGTGAGCGATCCGAAACAAACGATCGCTGTCGGATCGATATGAAGCGCCTGCAATATGTTGGCGATGTCGCCTTGAAGTGATGTCGCACCCGAAATAAGTGCTGTCGCGGTTTCAGACGTTAGCGGCTCATGCGTTTCTAACAGCCCGTCTTCGTAGGGCTGTTTTAATGTTAATGTATATGAGCCGTTTTTGAAACGAATGCGTAATGCGCTTTTTTGTTGTTTCAGTTGAAAGTCTGGCGTGTCAAAATAATAATTTTGTTGCACGTCCCATTCCTCATCGCGCACCGCAAACGCTGTCGTGAAACGGGAAAATTCGTCGGCTGTCAACATATTTTTAAATTCAATTTCTAATTCGTGCTTCATCGTTTTTTCTCCTTACATCATTCTACTTTTATTATCAACATGTACGCGAAAAAGTGCAACTAGTGAACATCGCTAGGTGAAATGTGGTAAAATAAAGGCGGACATCATGGATGACGGAGGAACAAACATGAAAATATATGTACATACAGCAGAAAAAAAAGAAAACGGATGGTACTTTTTATGTGAGGCGTCGCTTCAAGGGTTACAAGCGAAACGCCATATGCTTGTTGATTCGGATGCATGTGCGTTCGCATACATATTAGAAGCGGCGGATGCGTTCGTTTATGTCATTATGCCAAAGGAAGTATGGGGGGCGATTAAAGAAGCGCTTCGTACAAGCGAGCCGGTGTTTCTTGTCGGAAACGATGCAACAATCGAGTTAGAAGGCATTCATGAAGAAGTGGCATACTTAATCGAAAATATTGCAGGAAATGCAAACTACGGTGAAGAAATGGAACAGGCGGTAACGGCATTTTTCGCATAAGTAGGTGGTTGAATGGAAAGACATTGGGAATTTTTTTTAGCGCCGTATAAACAGGCGGTCGAGGAGTTAAAAGTCAAGTTAAAAGGGATGCGCGCTCAATTTGAAATGCAAGGGGTGCATTCTCCAATCGAATTTGTGACCGGAAGAGTGAAGCCGATTGCGAGCATTTTAGATAAGGCGCAAAAGAAAAATATTCCGCTCGATCAACTAGAAGAACAAATGCAAGATATTGCAGGTTTGCGTATGATGTGTCAGTTTGTCGATGACATTCAAACGGTCGTCGAACTGTTGCGCAAGCGCAACGATTTTACGATTGTCGAGGAACGCGACTACATTACGCAAAAAAAGGAGAGCGGTTATCGTTCGTATCATGTCGTTATTCGTTATCCGGTGCAAATGATTTATGGCGAGAAAAACATTTTAGTTGAAATTCAAATTCGCACGCTTGCGATGAACTTTTGGGCGACGATTGAACATTCGTTAAACTACAAATATAGCGGCAAGTTTCCAGAAGATATTCGCCAACGATTGCAGCGCGCCGCAGAAGCCGCATATTTGTTAGACGAGGAAATGTCGAAAATTCGTTTTGAAATTCAAGAGGCGCAAGCGGCGTTTTCGCGTAAGCAAGACGTAAAAGATAACGAGGGGTGGGGCGCGTGAAATTTGCGGTCATATCAAAAGGGGATGCGATATCAAACGAATGTATGTATAAAATTCGTACATATTTAACCGATTTTCGTTTAACGTATGATGAAGACGAGCCGGATATCGTCATTTCAGTCGGCGGGGATGGGACGTTGTTGTATGCGTTTCATCGCTATCGGAGCCGGTTAGAACAGACGGCGTTTGTCGGCGTTCATACAGGGCATTTAGGGTTTTATGCCGACTGGGTGCCCGACGAAATAGAAAAGCTCGTTATCGCTATCGCCAAAACGCCGTATCAAGTGATCGAATATCCGCTTCTTGAAGTGACGATTCGCTACGTCGGTGGTGGGCGTGAAGTGAAATATTTAGCGCTCAATGAATGTACTGTAAAAAGTGTAAGCGGGACGCTCGTGATGGATGTCGAAATTCGCGGCGATTTATTTGAAACGTTTCGCGGGGATGGGTTATGCATTTCGACGCCATCGGGAAGTACGGCATACAATAAAGCGCTTGGCGGGGCGATTTTACATCCATCGCTCGAAGCGATCCAAGTCGCAGAAATGGCATCGATTAACAACCGCGTGTTTCGTACGATTGGCTCACCGCTTATTTTGCCTGCGCATCATACGTGCATGTTAAAGCCGGTCAATGACGTTGATTTTCAAATTACGATCGACCATTTGTCGCTACTTCATAAAGATGTGAAGTCGATACAATGCCGCGTCGCTGATGAAAAAATTCGCTTTGCGCGCTTCCGTCCGTTTCCATTTTGGAAGCGTGTGCGCGAATCATTTATTCAGTAGAAAGGGATTTGTATGTTTCAACTTCGTTGGATCGTCACACAACAACAAGATGGGATGCTCGTTCGTGAATTTTTAAAACAACAACATATTTCAAAAACAGCGCTCACCGATATTAAATTTCAAGGGGGGCGGATCGAAGTGAACGATGTGCCTGTGACCGTTCGTTACGTGCTAAAAGCAGGCGATGAAGTGTGCGTTTCGTTTCCACCAGAACAAAAAGGGGTACATATGGTCGCTGAGCCGATTCCGCTTGCGGTCGTGTATGAAGATGATTATGTGATCGTCATCAATAAGCCTCCGCACATGTCAACCATTCCGTCGCGCGAACATCCGCATGGGACGCTTGCGAATGCGTTATTGTATCATTACGAACAACAACAGTTACAAACGACGGTGCATGTCGTCACACGGCTTGACCGCGATACGTCCGGGCTTGTGCTTGTCGCAAAGCATCGCCATGTGCATCATTTACTTAGCGAACAACAAAAGCAAGGGCGGGTGAAACGGCGGTACGAAGCGGTTTGCCACGGTTATGTCACCCCGCTCGTTGGAACGATTGATGCGCCGATCGGACGAAAAGGCGACAGCATCATCGAGCGGGAAGTGCGATTAGACGGTCAGCGGGCGGTGACGCATTATGAAGTATTGCAACAGAAAAATGAGATGACGCACGTGTCGATTCGATTAGAAACGGGGCGTACGCATCAAATTCGCGTTCATTTTTCTCATATCGGTCATCCGCTCGTTGGCGATGATTTATATGGGGGATTGCGGGAACATATCGACCGCCAAGCGCTACATAGTTGTGAGCTGACGTTTTTTCATCCGTTTTTTGAAAAAACGATGACGTTTCATGCGCCGCTCCCTGACGACATCGCCCGTTTGCTTTAATCAAACGGGCGAAACTTTTCAGCGACATACGGCATCGTTGATGGAACAGAAACCGTCTCCATTTCCGGATAGCGAAGCGCTGTGAGTTGTCCGCCGAATACGCAGCCGGTGTCGATGTTGACGGTGTTGTTTAGCCAGCGCGGCTCTTTGACGGGCGTATGTCCGTATACGATAAGCGCATCGCCTCGGTAATGTTTTGCCCAATCTCGGCGCACAGGGGAGCCATCCGGATGTTTTTCACCTGTAATATCGCCGTATAACACAAACGTTTTTACTTTTTGATTCGATTTGCCAATATAGTCCCCTCGAATGCCGGCGTGGGCGATCACAAGTTTTCCATCGTCTAAGACGGCATAAAGCGGGGCGTCTTCGTACAGCTTCATAAATTGCGTACGAATGCGTGTTTTTGTTTTTTCATCCGCTTGTTCCCATTCGGCAACCGTCGTTTCAAGTCCGTGTGTCACTTGCACATTTCGACCGAGAAAAAAACGATACAATTTGTCGCAATGATTGCCTGGGACGTACACCGCTTTGTTTTGTTGAACGAGCGAGATGACCGTATCAATGACGCGCAATGACTGCGGACCACGATCGGCTAAATCGCCGACGAAGGCAAGCTTTCGTCCGTTCGGATGAATCGGGATATCGTGTTCCCAAACGTAGCCAAGCTTTTTTGTTAATAACATGAATTCGTGAAAACAACCATGAATATCGCCAATAATGTCGTACATTTTTCCTCCTTTCTACAAAAATAGCCGCATACAAGCGGCTATCATTGTTCAGCAGAAAACATAAATTTTTGTGTGCGAGAACGGACGTTTAAGACGAGCCCGATTGCAAGCATGTATGTGGCAAGCGAGCTTCCTCCGTAGCTGATGAATGGAAGCGGAAGACCGGTAATCGGTAGCAACCCGATCGTCATGCCGACATTTTGGAATACTTGGAACGTAATCATGCCGATGACGCCGGCACATAAATAACTGCCGAATGGG
The DNA here is from genome assembly GCF_013096965.1 of Anoxybacillus sp. CHMUD. Lineage (NCBI taxonomy): Bacteria > Bacillati > Bacillota > Bacilli > Caryophanales > Anoxybacillaceae > Anoxybacillus > Anoxybacillus sp. CHMUD. Next base: position 8,988 of record NZ_SDLG01000003.1, on the reverse strand, counting down.
TCGTGGCATTCTAGCGCAATTTGAATCATGCGGTAAATGAGCAAGAAAAAGAGCGACACGACGATGCTTGTCCCAATAAAGCCGAATTGTTCTCCGATAATGCTAAAAATAAAGTCAGTATGCGACTCTGGTAAATAGACGTCTAAGTTTTTATATCCTTTTCCATACAACTCTCCCGAGCCGATCGCAAGAAGCGATTTAATAAGCTGAAACCCTTGATCGCTTGAATATTCGTACGGATTCAACCAGCCGTAAAAACGGTTTAATTGATATTGTTGAATTTTTAATACGTCTGGGAAATATAAAAACGCCACGATAAACGCTGTTGCGCCAAGTACAGCAACACCGACGATAGCGGCGATAATGCGCAAACGAATGCCGGAAACGAGAATGAGCGAGCCGGTGATCGCCATAAATACCATTGACATCCCCATATCAGGCTGACGGGCAAGTAAAAAAAGCGGCGGCAGTAGCGACAGCCCGATTTTTCCGAGCAGTTTCAAATCGTCTTGCAACGTCGGGTCATGGTATTTTTCACGATGGTTGACGATAATCCGGCTAATGACGATAATCATAAAAATTTTCATTAGCTCAGACGGCTGAAAGTTTCCGCCCGGCAGGCTGTACCAGCTCGTTGCTCCTTTAATCGTTAATGTACCCGGGACGTTTAATTCTAATCCAAGTAAAAGAATCATCCCGAAGCCGTACAAATACCAAGCGATTTTAAACAGTCGATCGTAATCGACAAGCATCGTCACCGCAATGACGACGACTCCGACGCCATACCACATGAGCTGCTTTTGCGCAAAGTTAATATGTTGCAGTTTAGCGGGGAGTGTCTCGCGTGCACTTTCGATAGCGACGGCGCTGACGATCGCAATTAAAAATAAAATGAACAATAAATGATAATCTATTTTCGATTGAACGGTTTTTTCGTTTTCCATCGTTGTTCCCCCTGTGTTTCATCGTGCATTCTCATTTTACATCGTTGCTTGCAAGTTGGCAAAGATTCGCGCATAATAAGAAAAGCGATTTTTGTCGAGAGGAGGGGTATTATGTTGCAGGCGTTATATGATGGAAAAATCGAAGCGTTTCGAAAACAGTTTTTAAAATTGCATCCGTATGATCGGGCGAAGTTTTACGTTGAACAAAGCCCAGAAGTGAGAAAACGCATGTATGAATATTTGTCGCCAGCGGAAATGGCGGAAATTTTTGACCACCTCGACATTGAAGAAGATGAATATAAAATTTATTTGTCGGAAATGGATCCGTTATTTGTGGCGCAAATGCTCGCGCACATGTATGCCGACAATGCGGCGGACGTATTAAATGAACTAGATAAAAAAGAAGTGGCGAATTATTTAACGATTATGGACGATGAAGCGGCGAAAGATATTCAAGGGTTGCTTCATTATAAAGAATATACGGCCGGAAGCATTATGACAACGGAATATATCGCCATTCACGCCAATCAAACGGTGCGTTCGGCGATGCAAATTTTAAAAAGAGAAGCAGCGAATGCGGAGACGATTTATTATTTGTATGTCGTCAATGAACAACGGCAGCTCGTTGGGGTATTGTCGCTACGCGAGCTGTTGACATCGGATGATGATGCGATGATTTGTGATATCATGAACGATCGGGTCGTTTCTGTATTTGTTGATGAAGATCAAGAAGAAGTGGCGCGCAAAATGCAAAACTACGATTTTTTAGCGCTTCCTGTCGTCGATATGAACAATCATTTGCTTGGGATTATTACCGTCGATGACATTGTCGACGTCATTTCGGAAGAAGCGACAGACGACTATTCGAAACTCGCGGGGGTTCCGGATGTCGATATTCAATACACTCCGTTCGAAGCGGCGAAAAAGCGGTTGCCGTGGCTCATTATTTTACTGTTTTTAGGCATGATGACGGCGAATTTAATTAGCCGTTTTGAAGACACGTTGCAAAAAGTCGCGATTTTAGCGGTGTTTATTCCGCTTATTGCGGGCATGTCTGGAAATACAGGGACGCAGTCGTTGGCGGTCGCGGTGCGCCGTTTAGCGATGGGGGATTTCGAAAAAGAAGGAAAGTGGCGCATGCTTGCACGCGAAGCGCTAACGGGGCTACTTATCGGTTTATCTTGCGGCGTCGTCATTACGATTGTTGTGTACGTATGGAAGCAACAGTTTTTCTTAGGTGTGCTCGTCGGATTAGCGTTATTTGCGACGTTGACGGTCGCGACAGTTGCAGGGGCGCTCATTCCGCTCTTTATGCATAAATTGCGCATCGACCCGGCTGTTGCATCTGGTCCGTTTATTACGACGATTAACGATTTAATTAGCATTCTCATTTATTTCGGTTTAGCGAAGATGTTTATGGACTATTTATTATAAAATTCCCTATTTGAAAGTAGGGAATTTTTTGTTATAATCATATTAATACTAGGTTCTAATAACAAATCATAAATTTAAGGGGATGAACAAATATGCAATTATCATTACAAGGAAAGACGTATGTCGTGATGGGTGTGGCAAATAAACGAAGCATCGCTTGGGGCATTGCGCGTGCGCTTCATGCGGCAGGGGCGCGGTTAATTTTTACATATGCAGGTGAGCGTTTTGAAAATGAAGTGAAAAAATTAGTGGCGACGTTAGAAGATGACACAACGCTTGTATTGCCTTGCGATGTAACGAAAGATGAAGAAATTGCCTCATGCTTTGCGCAAATTAAAGAGCAAGTGGGCGTCATTCACGGTCTTGCGCATTGTATCGCATTTGCGAATAAAGAACATTTAGAAGGCGAGTATATGAACGTCGATCGCGAAGGATTTTTACTTGCGCACAACATTAGCGCCTATTCGTTAACAGCGGTGGCGAAAGCGGCGAAAGAGCTAATGACCGAAGGCGGCAGCATCGTCACATTAACGTATTTAGGTGGCGAGCGCGTCGTGCAAAACTACAACGTCATGGGTGTGGCAAAAGCATCGTTAGAAGCGAGCGTGAAATATTTAGCGAACGACTTAGGGAAATACGGCATTCGCGTCAACGCCATTTCCGCAGGTCCAATTCGCACGTTATCTGCGAAAGGTGTCGGCGATTTTAACTCGATTTTAAAAGAAATTGAAGAGCGTGCACCACTACGTCGCACAACGACACAAGAAGAAGTTGGCGACACAGCCTTATTTTTATTTAGCGACTTATCGCGCGGCGTGACTGGAGAAATTATCCACGTCGACTCTGGCTACCACATTTTAGCGCGCTAATTTGAAAGCTGTTTGGCATCGACCAAACAGCTTTTTATGTATTATGGCATGCCCCTTTCTTTTTGCGCATATAGTAGTCGTAAAAAGGAGGGGTGTGGGAATGAAAAAGCGTGTGGAAAATGCGCCGTTGTTGTATATCGTTCAGCCGAATTTAGGGCCGAAAACGTGTTATATGCAACAGACGTTTCGGACGAAAAAAGAAAAGCTATCGTATCCGCCACCGTCATTTGCGAATTTTCGCGAGATGAATACGGCTGAGCGTATTGAATTTTTAGCGACGCTCCCGAATGAACTTCGTCCGGTGACGTGTGAGTTGAAAACGAAAAATCGCACGTATGAAGGAATCATTCAAACGTGCGATAAGAAAAAAGTCGTTTTTACATTAAGTGAAGAAGAAAAAACGATCACGATCCCGATTGAACATGTCGTATCGGTATCGCTTATTGGCAAATCGTAATATATACACGCTCAAGCTGCTCGGCTGTGTTTGCGAAGGAAAACGTCGTTTCCGCTCGTTTTCGTCCTTCGTGAGCAAGTGCGAGCGCTTTTTCTTTATCGTGCAATAATTCGCTAATGGCGCGTGCGAACGCTTTTGGTGATGCATAGTCGTCAACAACAAGCCCGTTTACGTTATGTTCGATCACTTCGCTATTTCCGCCGCGGTTTGTCGTCACGATCGGCACGCCCGCTGCCATCGCTTCGTAATGTACGCGGGCAAGCGGCTCGTGCCATTGCGAACTGCAAACGAACACATCACCGATTGTGAATATGTGTGGAATGTATTCGGACGGAATGTAGCTTGTAAATTGAATACGATCGTTGTAAGGCTTCGCTAGTTGATGAAGGAAGCGTACATATTCGTTTGGACGATTGTCGCTAAACCATTTGCCTCCGACGATGACGAGCTTTGCCTTTGGACGTTCGGCTAATACATGATTCATACTTTCAATGAGCACATGCACGCCTTTTGTTTTGCTTAACCGCCCGATAAATAAAATGACGTCATCATCTTCTGTTCGAAAACGTTGGCGCATGGTGGTGCGCCTTTGTTTTCCTTCCTCCGTCCATGGTGGCGTGTAGCGTGTCGCATCGACACCTGAGTAGACGATGTGAATGAGATCGTCTCGGACATCGTATCGTTTTGTGACGGTTCGTTTCATATATTCACTTACCGTTGTGATCGCATCTACTTCCGCAATCACTCGTTCGGCAACGTCACGTTTCATTTTCATCGGCGAAAACATATCGTTATGCAAACTGGTGACGAAGCGGCTATTTGGTGCTGCTTGTTTGTAAAATAACACGTTTACTGGGCGGTTAAAAACGTGAATGACGTCAAACGTGCGCTTTTTTAGTTCGTCGACGATATGTTGTTCGTATTGTTCTTTTGGTACGCGCACATATTCGATGCCATCACGTATTTCGTACATCGGAAGCGAAGGGTCAGTAATCGAAAAAATAGTGAGCGTATGTTTAGCGGCAAACATGGGAGCGATGCCATCAATCATCAGTTGAATAGCGCCCCCTTTGACGGCTGGCGACGGCAATTTTTCTGTACAAATGAATGCGATGTGCATAGCTACCTCCTGTAAAGCGAGCGAATATATTCGACTTCACGACGCAACCCTTCTCGTAACGGCACGTTCGGGGCGTAGGCAAGCATGTTTTCTGCTTTTGAAATGTCCGCCCACGTATGTTTCGGCTCGCCGATCGCTTTATTCATATATTGTTTGTTTGCTCGTTTTCCGATCATCTCTTCGAGCATAGCGATGACGTCGTTTAGCGAAGCTCGTTCTTTCCCGCCGATATTGAACGTTTCGCCAATCGCTTTGTCGTTGCCAAGTACAGCAAGCGTGCCATTGACGCAGTCGGAAATGTACGTAAAATCGCGCGTTTGTGTGCCGTCTCCGAAAATCGTGATTGGCTCATCAAACAACATTTGGCGAATAAAGCGATGAAATGCCATATCAGGTCGCTGGCGTGGACCGTATACAGTAAAATAACGTAAAATCGTCATCGGCACGCCAAACTCCGATTCATATACGTGGCATAAATGTTCGCCAGCAAGCTTCGTGATGCCGTACGGTGAAAGAGGAGTCGGAGTCATGTTTTCATGCACGCGCCCATGTTTTTCTCCGTAAACGGATGAGGTGGACGTATAAATGAACTGTTTTGGTCGATGTTGTTTACACGCTTCAAGCAACCGTTGCGTTGCTAATATGTTGTTTGTTGTGTATAAATCAAATGACGTTCCCCAACTTGTGCGTACGCCCGGCATGCCAGCAAAATGATAAATGACATCGACTTGTTTGACGATGTCGTCGAGCGGCAACGACAATAAATCGCCTTCGAGCCATGTAAAACGGTCATGTTTTTTTAACATGTCGATCGTTTTTTCTTTCCATTGTTTTGGCGTCGGACCGGTGAAACAGTCGATGCCGATGACGTGATGGTGCTGTAACAACGCTTCGCATACGTGCGAACCGATAAAGCCACCTGCTCCTGTAACAAGTATGTTCATCTGCGCCCCACCCCGATATAGTGTAGTCCTGCGTTTATGATCGCCTCACGAGGCAAGCTATTTCGTCCGTCGATGACGGCGTTTCCGTTCATCATTCGTTTTACTTCTTCCCAGTTTAACTGTTTATACGCATCCCAATCGGTCGCAACGATAAGCGCATCAGCCTTTTTAACCGCTTCATCTATCGTTTTTGCTTGTTTAACCGCGACGTCGAGTGGAAGTGTAGCTTTTGGATCATGAGCAATGACGTCAGCGCCATGGGCGTGCAGTTTGGTGATGAGTAAAACGGCGGGAGATTCGCGAATATCGTCTGTATTTGGTTTAAAAGCGATGCCGAGGACGGCAATGCGTCTCCCAGCAAGTTCTCCTAACGTTCGTTTCATTTTTTGAACGTACCAATTGATCTGCGTGTCGTTTACCGCTTTTGTCGCTTCTAACATGTACGGTCGCACCATTTGTTCATACGCCATTTGAATAAGAGCTGTCACATCTTTCGGAAAACAAGAGCCCCCATAGCCGATCCCAGCTTGTAAAAAGTGCGGACCGATTCTTCCGTCAAGTCCGATTCCTTTGGCGACGTCGACAACATCGACACCGTACGTGTCGCAAAGGCGTGCCATTTCGTTTATAAAGGAAATTTTCGACGCTAAAAAAGCGTTGGCAGCATATTTTATCATTTCTGCGCCACTTAAACTTGTCACGACATATGGTGCATGAATGCCGGCATATAACGTTTGCATGACGGAAAGGGAACGATCATCATCGTCACGTAAGCCGATGACGATACGGTCAGGATGGAAAGAGTCGTAAATGGCAGAGCCTTCCCGTAAAAATTCAGGGTTTGAGACGACGCGTACATGTTTTCCTTCGTTTTTTAATCGTTCGTATATCCGTTCGTTCGTTCCGATCGGGACGGTGCTTTTCATGACGAGCGTTTGATGATCGCTTACATGTGGGATAAGCATGTCAATGGCGCGATTGACGTAGGAGACGTCTGGTTTTCCTTTTACATCTGGGGGTGTGCCGACGCAAATAAAAATGACGTCTGCCTCTTGTATATGTTTTCGTCCATCATGATGAAAAAAAAGCCGACTTTGATGGTCGGTAAATAACTCAGCTAAACGTGGCTCGTAAATTGGGATTTCTCCGCGTTGTAAGGCGGCAATTTTTTGTTCGTTTTCATCAATACAATGAACGGTATGCCCGAGTTTTGCGAGAACAGCAGCTGTCGTTAATCCGACATAACCGGCACCAATGATACAAACGTTCATACGTTCACTTCCTTTACTCGTCTTCGTCTTCTGTTTTTTTCGTTCCAATTGTTGTTGTTTGTTCTTTGCCTGCGGCGACGAGCGCCTCGGTCGGAAACTCGACTGCGACGATGTCACGACAGTTGAGCGTAAGCGCTGTTCCTTCTTTTTTATAAAATGGGTCAATAATGATTGTTAATGTTTTCGCCAATGTGTCGACTTGCACGAGCTTTACGTTATAGTACGTCTCGTTGTTTGTGTGCACATGTAGTTCTGTTCCTTCGCTTAATGTCGAAAGTGTCGCGCACATTTGTTGGATATGGCGATGTTTCGCTAAAAGACGGTTGCTGAAAAAAATGTTATACACAGTTTCACACCCTTTTTTATGAATTGACTCATTGCATTATATGTGAAATGAAAAAAAGGGAATGGGCGAAAGCACTACATGTTTTGTGAATGGAGAACATAAAGTGAAGCGAGGAGGCGAGAGAATGGATGCTTTTCACTTTTTTTTGTTATGTGTTGCTTCATTTCGTTTGACGCGCTTACTTGTGTACGACCGCATTACGTCGTTTTTGCGCGCGCCGTTTCACGATGAGTTCGAACAAGACGGAGAGACGTATATTGTCATCAAAGGGACAGGGATAAGAAAGTGGATCGGGGAGCTGTTAAGTTGTCATTGGTGTACAGGGGTATGGTGCGCAGCAGCGTTGTACGTTGGCGTTATATATGTACCGCATGTGATCATGCCAGTTGTATGGATTTTAGCGATTGCAGGATGTGCTGCGCTTATCGAAATCGTTGTCCAACAATGGAGCAAATAAAAAAGCGGGCAAATGCCTGCTTATTTATTGATAACGATATGATTGAAGGAGGGGATTCCTTGTTTGAGCTGCCGGAAATAAACGAACGCTTCGACGACAATCGTTTGTACGATGCTCAATTCAAATGACGGAAAGCGCAGTTGTTCATTTGGTAAAAGCGTCGTTTCATCGATTGGCTTTAACCAATATTCTCCTTCTTTTATTTTTTGGCGCCAATTGTCGATCGCAAACGTCCATCCTCCTTCTTCTTGCGTATGTCGAAAAGAAAATTTTCCGCTGAATTGAGCGTGATCAGGAGGGCGAAGACGAACGCAAATGATCGGATCGTTAAGTGGTGTATTACCAATATTTTCGACAACGAAATCGCCGATGACCGTCGTTGGCTCTTCTTTCTCCTCTGAAATCATGACCGTATACGTGAAATACGCATGCGCACGTACGATATCTTGTTTCATTTCTTTTTTTCGCTTTTTTTCTTCTTCAAGCGCCACTTCGTAAAACAGAAGCTGTTGTTCGAGCTTTTCGATCGTTTGTTCATATTCATCCATTTGTTCAAGCTGTTTTTGTAAATAATGATTGCGCAGCTGCTCGCGTTTTAGTTCGGTTTCAGCAAGCTGCAAAAGTTGTTTATATTTGGCCACTTCCGAGCGATAATGAAGCACTTTTTGTTGAAGTTGAATATGTTGGTCGTTCATCTCCTCCCCCCTATAAGCATTCTGGACATCCTTGCCAACCATTTGGAGTCATGTGACTTGGTTGAACGATAAGCATCGAGACCAACATTCTTTTCGTCATTTTATGCCATCCTCTCTTTTTGTTGTTTCAATATTCATTTTATTTTATCATATGTCATATATACCAAAATAAAGGTCAACAACCCAATGACTAAAGTCATGGGCTTGTAAGCCCCATGTTGACCAGACCAAGGCTTGAAACAGAGCCTACGTTATAGATGTCATGACACGTTCGGGTGCTTCTCCAGCCCCACCCCCTGTCGTGCAAGATTAAACAAGCGTGGCGGGTAGCGCTAGTGTCTTGCACATAACAAGCATCTATAACATGGTCGAGGAGAATATGACCTGCTTTATGCAGAGGAAAGGGGAGAACCCTATGGTTTTTGTGTTAGACACAAACAAACGTCCGCTT
>NZ_SDLG01000039.1:0-6030 GCF_013096965.1 Anoxybacillus sp. CHMUD | reverse complement strand
AGAGAAAACGCACATACCTACAGGATGAGAGTAAGTAAAAGCGCTTACATATAACGATTTTATAAAACCATATATAACCAAAAAAATCGGTCGAGAAAAAAATCTCCCACAAAGTCTTGACTCAAACTGTTTTTTTATTTCAAGTGATATATCACTTAAAAAGTGATATATTTGTTAAAAAACATGCACAATACGAAGGAGCGTTACGTATGTCACAATGGATTCATCACCTTGAACAATGGTTGCTTGAGTTTGGCGTCATTGGTTTAGTTATCGTTTCATTTACGGAATCTTCTTTTTTCCCTATCCCGCCTGATGTGTTATTAATTCCGTTAAGCCTCGCGCAGCCGGAGAAAGCATTATGGTTTTCGTTTTTAACGACCGTCGCTTCCGTACTTGGCGCCTTGCTTGGATGGTACATCGGGAAAAAATTTGGCAGACCGGTTTTGCGCTATTTGATTTCTGATGAAAAAATGGACAAAGTCGAGCAATACTTTCAACAATACGGAGCGATGGCGATTGTCATCGCAGGATTTACACCTATTCCGTATAAAGTATTTACCATTTTCTCAGGCATTTCAAACGTCAGCATTCGCACGTTGCTTTTTTGGTCGTCCATCGGCCGCGGAGCGCGCTTTTTCACCGAAGGGCTCATTATTTTCATCTTAGGTGCGCAAGCGAAATCATTTATCGAGCAACATTTCACAACGATTACGATCGTCGGTGGAATAGTCATGGTCATCGCTTTCCTCATTTACAAACGATCGAAATAGTGCGGTTTGTCATAAACGAAACACATATGATAAAATTTTTAACAGTACATACAAAAGGAGTGTGACATATGAGCGAAGCAGCACAAACGTTAGAAGGTTGGTATTGCCTGCATGATTTTCGCACAATTGATTGGGTGGCTTGGAAAACGCTCTCAAATGATGAGCGTCAAGAAGCAATTCATGAGTTTTTAACGCTAGTGGAAAAATGGGAAACAACGGAAGCGGCTAAAGAGGGAAGTCACGCCATTTACACGATTATGGGGCAAAAAGCAGATATCATGTTTATGCTTTTACGTCCAACGATGGAAGAACTTCATGAAATTGAAACAGCAATCAACAAAACAAAGTTAGCTGAATATCTCATCCCTGCGTATTCATACGTTTCTGTCGTTGAGCTAAGCAACTATTTGCCGGCAGAAGCTGGCGATCCGTATGAAAACCCAGAAGTGCGCCGCCGTTTATATCCGATTTTACCGAAAACAAATCACGTATGCTTCTATCCAATGGACAAGCGTCGTCAAGGAAATGATAATTGGTATATGCTTCCGATGGAAGAACGCCGCAATTTAATGCGCGCACATGGCATGACAGGACGAAAATATGCAGGAAAAGTCGTACAAATTATTACGGGCTCTGTCGGTTTTGATGACTACGAATGGGGCGTCACTCTCTTTTCAAACGATGTCCTTCTGTTTAAAAAGCTTGTGTACGAAATGCGTTTCGATGAAGTAAGCGCACGATTTGGTGAGTTTGGCTCGTTTTTTGTTGGGAACATCTTGCCAAAGGAAAAAATACAATCGCTTTTACATGTATAGACCTCCGATTTGGAGGTCTTTTTTTATGATGTGCTTCATACATATAACAATGACGACTTTCCTCACATTTTCGCATGTTTCATCATAGGCTAATAGCGATTTCCATAAAGCGAGGTGAAGGGATGGCTGTTGTTGCATATACAGAAGAAGATGTCAAATTGCTTGCGCGTCTCATGCGCGCAGAGGCAGAAGGAGATGGACAGCTCGGCATGCTTATGGTAGGGAACGTAGGAATTAATCGAGTCATCGCAGACTGTCTAGATTTTATTGGACTGCGTACCATTCGACAAATGGTATTCCAAAGTCCTGGGGGATTTGAAGCTGTACAAAAGGGGTATTTTTATCAACGTGCCCGCAAAGAAGACATGCGCCTTGCCCGGCGCGTCATTCGCGGTGAGCGATTTCATCCAGCAACGAATGCGCTTTGGTTTTTCCGACCAGATGGTCCTTGTCCACCACGATGGTTTAATCAATGGAATACCGGTCGCTTCAAATCTCATTGTTTTTACGCGCCAACTCGCTCGGATTGTCCACGCGTATATTAATTTAAGGGAGGGATTAGTATGAGTGAAGAAAGACAACAAGTTCCTTATTATGCATATCCTTACTACTATCCGTACCAAATGCCAACATATCCATTTGGATTGCCTACACCAACGTTTACGCCCCAAACGGGAGCGATGCAAACACCAACGACCGCAAGCCAGCCGCTACCTGGCATGCTTCCGCTCGAAGAATCGTACATTGAAAACATTTTACGACTAAACAAAGGAAAAATCGCAACCGTTTATATGACGTTTGAAAACAATCGTGAATGGAATGCAAAGATTTTCCGCGGCGTCGTTGAAGCAGCTGGTCGCGATCATTTAATTTTAAGCGATCCCCAAACGGGGATGCGTTACTTATTGCCAATGATTTATCTCGACTATGTGACATTTGATGAAGAAATTAATTATGAATATCCATTTGCACCAGGTGTCGGATTAAGCACATATGCTCCACGTTAAAAACGAGGCGTCCAACGCGCCTCGTTTTACATATGTTTGATCGCAGTATACGCTAAAAGTAACCAAGCGATAATAAACGATACCCCCCCTAACGGTGTAATCGCTCCAAGTATTTTGATTTGTGTTAAGCTTAGTACATATAAACTACCTGAAAATAACACGATCCCTACAAGCATAAACCATCCAACCGGCGTCACGTTCGGCCATTTTGTCGCAAACAACGCAACGAGAAATAAACCAACCGTATGGAACATTTGGTATTGCACCGCTTTTTGCCACGTGTCTATATATCGCTCTGGAATTCTCCCTTCGAGCACATGCGCTCCGAATGCACCGAGCGCGACACATAATGCTGCGCTAATGGAAGCGATAATTGTAAATATTTTCATGTTCATTCCCCCTAAAAATCAAGTAATGATGGTCCGTTCGCTTCAGCATCGATATCTAATCGTTCAGTTGTTGTCGGCTGCGGTATCGTAATCGCCGTCACATTTTGTGATCGTTGTTGTAAAATGACATCGCACAATGCGCGAACCGCATATATATGCTCACGCATCGCCTGCGGTGAGGACGACTGCTTCGCCTGTGCGATTTCTTCTTCGATCTTTGTTAATACATTTGTCACCGATATGTCCAAAACGTTTTCACTCCCTACTTCTTTTTCCTTTACAACAATGGTATCTTATACATAGCAACTTTTCAAATTGAAAACGCTTTAATTGGACAAAGGAGTGACAACAAATGAAACGGACATGGTGGAAAGAAGCTGTCGTATACCAAGTATATTGGCGAAGCTTTTTTGATTCAAACGGCGATGGATACGGTGATTTAGAAGGACTCATTCAAAAGCTCGATTACATTCACGATTTAGGGGTCGATGTCATTTGGCTCAATCCGTGCTACGAGTCACCAGATAAAGATAACGGATACGACATTTCAGACTATTATCGCATTATGGATAAAGCAGGGGATATGGAGACGTTTGATCGCCTGCTTCACGAAGTGCATCAACGTGGAATGAAATTAATTATGGACCTTGTCGTAAACCATACATCCGATCAACATCCTTGGTTTATTGAGTCGCGTTCGTCAAAAGACAACCCGAAGCGCGATTGGTACATATGGCGTGACAAGCCAAATAACTGGCGTTCGTACTTTACACCGTCCGCATGGGAATACGATGAAAAAACAGGGCAATACTACTTCCATTCCTTTGCAGTTGAACAACCAGATTTGAATTGGGAAAATAAAGGAGTTCGTGAAGAAATTTATAAAATGATGCGCTTTTGGTTAGATAAAGGCATCGACGGATTCCGTTTAGATGCGATTGCTTTATTAGCGAAGCCAGACGGATTTCCGGACGCAGAAAATCCGTATGACATTCGCTATTTAACAAACAATCCGGGCGTGCACGAGTATTTACAAGAAATGCACGACAAAGTACTTAAACATTATGATATTTTTACCGTCGGGGAAGTTGCTTTCGTATCGCCAGAAGAAGGCTTAAAATATGTTGGGGAAGACCGAAACGAGCTACATACACTGTTCCATTTTGAAGTATGCGACGAAATGCCGACATGGGATCCGATTCGCTTTAAACAAATTCAAAAACGTTGGTATGAAGGGTTGTGGGGGAAAGGATGGAACTCACAATTTTTAAACAACCACGACCATACGCGACAAGTGACGCGCTACGGAAACGATAAACAGTTCCGTGTTGAATCAGCGAAATTGCTCGCTACGCTCGTGCATACGTTGCCTGGAACGCCATATATTTATCAAGGAGAAGAAATCGGCATGACGGGCGTCAAATTTGACTCAATTGATGACTATAACGACATTGCGATGAAAAACAAATATGCGGAAGAAGTCGCGAAAGGACGCGATCCGAAAGAAGTGCTAGAAAGCTTGCAGCTATTGAGCCGCGATAACTCGCGCACACCAATGCAATGGGACGATAGCGAACATGCAGGATTTACGACGGGAACGCCTTGGTTAAAAGTGAATCCGAATTATAAAGAAATTAACGTGAAACAAGCGTTAGCGGATCCAAACTCGGTGTACTACTACTATAAAAAGCTTATTCAATTACGCAAACAAAATCCAGTCATGGTGTACGGCACGTTCTGCGATCTTTCAGAAAATGAGCCGTATATTTATGCCTATACACGCGAGCTCGATGGCGTTCGCTGGCTGATCGTTTTAAATCATTGCGACAGCGACAACGTATATACATTGCCAGAAGAGCTCAGCTCTGCAAGCCACCATCTCTTGCTCGGCAACTATACAGACGTCAAAGAAGAAGGAACGACGCTTCATATGCGCCCACACGAAGCGAGAATTTATGCATTACAGTAAGCAGCCGATGTGGCTGCTTACTTTTTGTTTACCGCCTGTTCAAACGCTTCTAACGCTCGTTTTTCCCCAAAGACGATGACGATGTCGCCCGCGCAAAACCGCTCATCTGGGGGCGGGTTCCCAATGATGGCGTCCTGCCGCTGAATAGCAATAATCGTCACTCGAAAGCGCGTCTTTACCGCTTGATCGCCGACAGACGTATGAACAAATGAAGAATGAGGCTCAATCTTTACTTCCTCAATGGCGTATTGTTCGGTACGGTCGTGAAAAATCGTATCAACATAATCGACAGTAACTGGCTTTAATATCGTCATCGCCATGCGCCGGCCGCCCAAAAATGAAGGGTTAATCACCTTGTCCGCACCGGCGCGCCGCAATTTTTCTTCTGATTCTGGCCGCTCGGCACGCGCGACAACTTGAATGTCGCGGTTTATTCCTTTTGCTGTTAAGGCAATAAAGACGTTATCAGCATCAGATGGCAACGCGGCAATTAAGCCAGCCGCCCGTTCAATGCCTGCCGCGATCAATACGTCATCTTCTGTCGCATCCCCTTCGACGTACGGAAGAGGGTCGTCCATTTCTTCGAGCCAATCCGTCTTTCGCTCAATAACAACGACAGGTGTCCCATTTTTGACAAGCTAGCGCACCACTTGTTCGCCAACGCGCCCAAATCCGCATACGATAATATGATTTGCCATCATCGCGACGACAGAAACGACGATGGAGCGCGATGAACTCATTCGTTTCTCCCCTTATTTTCTTTTTTAGCAAACTTCATGCACGGCGTACCAGACGATTGTTTCACGACAATGGAAGGGAGCGTAGCACTTTTGAAACCGAACGCACGACAACCGCGCGGCAGCTGCGGGTCCCACGTGACGTAAAAATGTTTGCATGCATAACAGTTTATATGATTGGGCGTAAAACCCCTATGCCTTTAGGCTAGGGGATGTAAGCCCTAGCCGCCTTGTGTTTCAATGTATGGATGTATTTCATTGCTTTTTCAAGCCTTTACGGATCAGTTCATAAACCGCACCTGCAAAACTTGAAATGTAATTTTCTTTTTGATACTTTTCT
>NZ_SDLG01000038.1:0-6285 GCF_013096965.1 Anoxybacillus sp. CHMUD | reverse complement strand
TGTTACTCACCCGTCCGCCGCTAACGAATCAAAAGCAAGCTTTCGATTCGTCCGCTCGACTTGCATGTATTAGGCACGCCGCCAGCGTTCGTCCTGAGCCAGGATCAAACTCTCCATAGAAAGTTCATATCTCTAGCTTTTGCGCTGCTGTTTTGTTCAGTTTTCAATGAACAACAAAGACATGAATTATAATACTACAAAAAATATCATTCGTCAACATCTTTTTATTATCAACAACGACATTTAGTAATATATCATGAATGCGTATGTTCGTCAACAAAAAAATAAACGGATATGTCCGTTTATGAAATGACATATTGTTGAAGGAAAATGAGTGCTACAACACCAGGAATACCTAGAAATCCGGTAACCGCTACTGTAAACAAATTAATCGGCAGATGAATACCTAATACACCACCAACAACATTAATTAAAAAAATAAATAAAGCCCCGATCACTAAACGAGCAATTCCTTCTCCAATGAATCGAGTCAAGCGTATCGGAATACCAATAAGCAAAATAATGACAATTAAACTAACGATCGACACAATGACAACAGTTTCATTCATCATTTTCTCCCCTTCAAGCTGTTTTATTTTTAAATATATGCCCACCTCTTTTCTATATGACAAGCCCATATGAAAGGGAAGGGGAATCATCCCTTCCCAATTGTCACTTTTCGCTTTTTTGCTTCTCGAAGGAGAAATAAATATTTTGCTTCAGCAATTTTTAAATCGAAGATGACTTTGTCGGATGGTTCGACACTTTTTTCTATTAATTGTTTTTTTCCCATCCAATCATCACGATAACGTTGCAAACGTTCAATCAGCTGATCGTTAAATTGTTTACGTAGCCATCCTTTTTTCTTCCAAAACACTACAATTCCCTTCTTCCTTCAAGAGCTTTAGATAACGTCACTTCGTCCGCATACTCCAAATCGCCACCAACCGGTAACCCGTGAGCAATGCGCGTAATTTTTACACCCGTTGGTTTTAACAAGCGTGAAATATACATAGCGGTTGCTTCACCTTCGATGTTTGGATTCGTGGCTAAAATTACTTCCTGAACCGTTTCATCTTGAAGACGTCTAAGCAGCTCAGCAATTTTAATATCTTCCGGACCAATTCCTTCCATTGGTGAAATCGCACCATGTAACACATGATACAACCCGTTATATTCTTTCATTTTTTCCATAGCAATGACGTCTTTCGGATCTTGAACGACACAAATGATGGAACGATCACGCTTATCATCTTCGCAAATATAACAAGGATCTTTATCCGTAATATGGCCACACGATGAGCAATATGTTAAATTTCTTTTCGCATTTACAAGCGCTTTTGCGAAATCTAGTACTACATCTTCTTTCATGTTTAACACAAAAAACGCCAGACGGACGGCCGTTTTCGGTCCGATGCCTGGCAATTTCATAAAACTGTCGATTAGCTTCGATATCGGCTCTGGATAATACATACGAACCCCCTAGAATAATCCCGGTATGTTCAATCCTTTTGTAAACTGCCCCATTGTTTCTGCTGTTAACTCATCTACCTTTTTCAACGCATCATTCGTTGCTGCAAGCACTAAATCTTGCAACATGTCGATATCTTCTGGATCAACGACTTCCTCTTTAATTCTCACTTCTAAAATTTGTTTATGACCGTTCGCGACAACAGTAACCATTCCGCCTCCTGCTGTTCCTTCAACCGTTTTTTCTGCTAACTCTGCTTGCGCTTTCTCCATATCTTTTTGCATTTTTTGCATCTGTTTCATCATTTTTTGCATATTTCCCATTCCACGCATCATGTTCATCATTCCTCCATTATTCTTTAATTTCGATTAAATTTTCACCAAACCATTTTTTCGCTTCGGAAATGAATGGGTCTTCCTGCTCGTGTTGTTCATCCCCATTTGTTTGTTGCCGAATGAACTGCTCGCGAATTCGAAGCCATTCGCTTTCAGGAACAGGGATCGTATCGAGTTTTTTCCCTGTTAGCTCGAATAATACTTGCTCTAAATTATCTTTGACATAGTTGCTATTGTCAGCAACCATCTTACAATGAATTTCATATTTGAATTTTAACACAAAAGCTGTGCTACTTGCTGCTACAGGTTCACTTTCTTGTAATAATGCTGCATGGGACACTTTATTTTGCTTCTTCAGCAAATCAAGCACATGCCCCCAATTCCCTTTAACAAGAGATAAATGCTGATGCGTTGCTTGGCGAAGCACTTCATGAATGCGTCCTATTGGTATTTTATAGTCTGTGCGAATATTTTTTACCGTTTTTTTCACCGGTTCACTAACTTCCGAAGCAGAAGGCTTCACACCTGTTTCTTTTAGTTTCTCCAATTGTTGCTCAAGCTGTTTTACCTTCTCCTCTAAATCTAGGGAGGAAGTAGATTTTATCGCATGCTCCTCTTCATAACAAAGTTTTACGATCGTGACTTCCATATGAATACGTGGATGATTTGTCAAACGCATATCGTGTTGGCTTTTGCTTAACAAATCGATCGCTTCATATATGAACGATGTCGGAATCATGTCAGAAAGCTCTCGAAATCGCTCATCTACGAGCACGCGATGCGTCACATCCTCAAGCTGTGGCGCTGCTTTATATAAAAGCATATCTCGGTAATAATAAATTAAATCTTCGACAAGACGATTCGGATCTTTTCCTTGTTCCATTAAATCTTGAAAAAGACGTAATGCCTCAACCGTCTTTTTTTCATACATCGCATGAATTAAATCCGCAATTTTCCGCTGTGAGACAGCGCCTGTAACCGCTAACACATCTTCAAGTAACACCCGATCATCACTAAAAGAAATGGCTTGATCAAGCAAGCTTAACGCATCACGCATTCCACCATCAGCAGCACGCGCAATCGCAAACAATGCTTCTTCCTCTACATCTATCCCTTCTTCAGCAACAACCGTTTTTAAACGTGAAACGATGGATTTGAGCTCAATGCGCCGAAAATCAAACCGCTGACATCGAGAAACGATCGTTAACGGAATTTTGTGAGGCTCTGTTGTCGCTAAAATAAAAATGACATGTTTCGGTGGTTCCTCCAATGTCTTTAATAACGCATTAAACGCCCCAATGGACAACATATGCACTTCATCGATAATATACACTTTATAAGGTGCTGAGGTTGGGGCAAATTTCACCTTATCGCGAATATCACGAATTTCATCTACTCCGTTATTTGATGCTGCGTCAATCTCTAACACATCTGAAATCGAACCGTTCATAATGCCTAAACAAGTCGGACATTCGTTGCATGGCTCTGCTGTTGGACGATGCTCGCAGTTTACCGCTTTAGCGAAAATTTTAGCTATACTTGTTTTTCCTGTCCCACGTGGACCAGAAAATAAATATGCATGTGAAATCTTTTGTTGAAGCAGGGCATTTTGCAACGTTTTTGTGACGTGTTCTTGACCGACAACATCTTTAAAGCTTTGTGGCCGAAAAACACGATATAAAGCTCTATAACTCACGAAACTGCCCTCCTCTTTGCTTGTATCCTAATCATTATATCATTAAAAAACGCATGAAAAAAGCACTTGCCATTTGAGCAAGTGCCTGTGTCCTATCTATGTAAATTGCCGTGCACCTTCTGTCGACTAGCTGCCATAAACGTTACTAGAGTAGTTAGCTCGGTTCAGGCACCCCTGCGGCACATGGGATTGTCCGCTTACTGCTGCTTCCTTCCGGACCTGACAGGGTTCACGGATTCCCATTGCGCAGGACCCAAACGTCAACACCACTTACTCTAGGCAGACTCTACAGCAAACTAGCCTAAAGAAGGAATTCAGCCTCGCTAGAGCGGATTGCGAGTACAGGGCACCGCTACCTCCCCGCTTAGCACGGCAATGCGTTATCTCTAACGCAAGTATAAGTATATCTCTTTTTCATCCAAATTGCAACGACTACACAATGGAATTTAATTGGAATTAATACTACTTTTTTCTTCTTTTTTTCGTTGACGCAACTGTCGAAAAAATTCACTTAGCATATAGCCACATTGGTCAGCTAATACCCCACTAACAACTTCCGATTGGTGATTAAATCTCGGTTCTTGTAATAAATTCATTAATGTCCCTGCACATCCCCCTTTCGGATCGCTTGCCCCAAATACAACGCGTTTGATCCGAGACAGAACAATTGCCCCAGCGCACATGGCACAAGGTTCTAACGTCACATACAACGTTGCTTGTTCTAGTCGCCACGTTCCTAGTTTTTTACATGCTTCATCAATAGCTAAAAGCTCCGCATGAGCAATCGACCGCTGATCCCGTTCGCGCAAATTATGGGCTCGCGCAATCACTTGGTCGTTATATACAATAACAGCACCGATAGGCACTTCTCCTATTTTTTCTGCTTTCTTTGCTTCTTCGATCGCTAAATGCATGTAATACTCATCATTTTTCATCTTTTGAAACTCCCGTACCTTTTTATCATCTATAAAGTATATCAAAACAAAAAAGCAACATACAGACTAATCATTTTATGTTAAAATAAATTTTGTCTGTCTACACAGACGGTTTCACCTGAAGGAGGTTACACAATGTCCCGCGTGCCCTTTATTACTGTGGAAGGCCCAATTGGTGTTGGAAAAACATCATTAGCTAAGGTCATCTCAACCCATTTTCAATATGAGCTGTTAAAAGAAATTGTTGATGAAAATCCTTTTTTAGGTAAATTTTATGAAAACATCGAAGAATGGAGTTTCCAAACGGAGATGTTTTTTCTATGTAATCGCTATAAACAGCTAGAAGATGTCGAAAAAAATTTTTTAAACAATGGGAAACCGGTTGTAGCTGACTACCATATTTTCAAAAACTTAATCTTTGCTAAGCAAACGTTAAAAGGAAAGCAGTACGAAAAGTATGTACGAATTTATGACATTTTAACAAACGACATGCCAAAACCAAATGTCGTCATTTATTTGCACGCTTCATTATACACGTTGTTAGAGCGTATTGCTATGCGTGGTCGCGAATTCGAAAAAAACATTGACCCGAACTATTTACAACAACTATCTCATGCTTATGAACAAGCAATGGAACAATTTGAACAAGCCCATCCCCACATTCCTGTATTGCGATTTAACGGAGATGAACTTGACTTCGTTCATCGTGACAAAGATCGACTTTATATTTTAAATGAACTGCAATCTGTTCTCAAAAGGAGCTTAGAACAATGAACTTACGAGAAAAATATCATATTCCGAGCGATGCTGTCATTACCATTGCTGGAACGGTCGGTGTAGGAAAATCAACGATGACAAAAGCGTTAGCTGATGCGCTTCAATTTCGCACTTCTTTTGAAAAAGTAAATACAAATCCTTATTTAGATAAATTTTATGCCGACTTTAAACGTTGGAGCTTTCACCTTCAAATTTACTTTCTCGCTGAACGATTCAAAGAACAAAAACGTATTTTTGAATACGGAGGAGGATTTGTCCAAGATCGCTCCATTTATGAAGATACAGGTATTTTTGCAAAAATGCATTATGAAAAAGGTACGATGTCGAAAGTCGACTATGAAACGTATACAAGTTTATTTGAAGCGATGGTTATGACACCATATTTTCCTCATCCTGATTTACTTATTTATTTAGAAGGAAGTTTTGAGGAAATTATTAAACGTATTCGTGAGCGCGGTCGTCCAATGGAACAGCAGACGCCAATCGAATATTGGAAAGAAATGTATGAAAGATATGAGAGATGGATTAATAGCTTTAATGCTTGTCCTGTTTTGCGTATTAACATCAATGAATATGATATTATTCGTGATGCTCAATCAATCGAACCGATTGTCGCAAAAATTGGATATATGATCGAACAATATCGCACGTTAAAAAAATAAGGATGCCTAGTTCAGGCATCCTTTACTTTTTATTCTTATATAAAACAAAAATTCGTTACATATCGTAACGAATTATTTCAATAAACAATCTCCATTTTATGCGCTGTGGTTTGCAAACATCTAAATGATGGCGGAGGAGGAGGGATTCGAACCCCCGCGCGCCTTTCGACGCCTCTCGGTTTTCAAGACCGACCCCTTCAGCCAGACTTGGGTACTCCTCCGTATCGACATGTATTAATTTATCATAATGATCATCGTATGTCAATATTTTTTATAAAAAAGGTTTGAGTCAAGACTTTGTGGGAGATTTTTTTCTCGACCGATTTTTTTGGTTATATATGGTTTTATAAAATCGTTATATGTAAGCGCTTTTACTTACTCTCATCCTGTAGGTATGTGCGTTTTCTCT
>NZ_SDLG01000037.1:0-6508 GCF_013096965.1 Anoxybacillus sp. CHMUD | reverse complement strand
AAGGCAAGGACGGAAAGCGTATCGCACAAGGAATAAATTATAGATATGTCCAAGTCATTCAGCGATTTGACGGATATGCTTATGGAAAGGGGGTGGCGGAACTTGCGTAAGGTGCAATTCCTCCCCGTGCCTAAAGGCAGGGGCTTCCTTGCGTAAGTTTCGTGAATAAGATGCAATTTGCACGTCATCGTCGTTTGCGCCAAACAGCAAATTTACGAGCTATGGTGCGTGAAACACATCTTCATATGGAAGATTTCATTTATCCGATTTTTGTGATTGAAGGGGAAAACATAAAAAACGAAGTACCTTCCATGCCGGGGGTGTATCAACAGTCGCTTGATTATGCGCTTGAAGATGTAAAAGAGGCTGTTCAATTAGGTGTACGGTCGATTATCGTATTTGGTGTACCAAACGAGAAAAACGAAATCGCTTCGCAAGCCTATTGTGAGCACGGTGTCGTTCAACGTGCCATTCGCGCGATCAAAGACGCATTTCCGGAACTTGTCGTGATTGCCGACACATGTTTATGCCATTATACGAGCCATGGACATTGTGGTATCGTAGAAAACGGAACGATTGTCAACGACGATACGCTTGAATTATTGGCAAAAACAGCAGTCAGTCAAGCGAAAGCGGGGGCGGACATCATCGCGCCATCTAACATGATGGATGGGTTTGTCGCAGCGATTCGCCAAGCGCTAGATGAAGAAGGATTTACATATGTGCCAATTATGTCCTATGCCGTAAAATACGCATCAGCATTTTACGGTCCATTTCGCGATGCAGCACATAGCGCGCCGCAGTTTGGCGACCGTAAAACGTACCAAATGGATCCTGCTAACCGTCTAGAAGCGTTTCGTGAGGCGCAAGCAGATGTAGAACAAGGAGCCGACTTTCTAATGGTAAAGCCGGCACTATCGTATTTAGATATTATTCGCGATTTAAAAAATCATTTCCATTTGCCGATTGTTGCTTATAACGTCAGCGGAGAATATGCGATGGTGAAAGCAGCCGCCCAAAACGGATGGATCGATGAAAAATCTGTTGTACTTGAAATGTTAACGAGCATGAAGCGCGCAGGCGCCGACTTAATTTTAACGTATTTTGCAAAAGATGTTGCTCGATGGTTAAAGGAGGGGAAATGATGCGTAGTTATGAACGTTCCAAAGCGGCATATGCTGAGGCAGTTAAGCTTATGCCTGGCGGTGTAAACAGCCCGGTGCGCGCATTTAAAGCGGTAAAAATGGATCCGATTTTTATGGCGCGTGGAAAAGGCTCGAAAATTTACGACATTGATGGAAATGAGTATATTGATTACGTCTTGTCTTGGGGACCGCTTATTTTAGGTCATGCGAACGATCAAGTTGTTGAAGCATTAAAACGAGTAGCGGAAACAGGAACAAGTTTTGGTGCCCCAACGTTAATTGAAAATGAACTCGCCAAACTCGTCATGGAGCGCATGCCGTCTATTGAAATCATTCGCATGGTTAGCTCAGGAACAGAAGCGACAATGAGCGCCCTTCGTTTAGCACGCGGCTATACAGGACGAAATAAAATTGTAAAGTTTGAAGGTTGCTATCATGGACATGGCGATTCGCTTTTAATTAAAGCAGGATCGGGCGTTGCTACCCTCGGTTTGCCTGATAGTCCAGGAGTACCAGAAACGGTTGCCCAACATACAATTACTGTACCGTACAACGACTTACAAAGCGTACGTTATGCGTTTGAAAAGTTTGGGGAAGATATTGCAGCGGTCATTGTTGAACCTGTTGCAGGAAATATGGGAGTCGTTCCGCCAGAGCCAGGCTTTTTACAAGGGTTGCGCGATGTGACGAACGAATACGGTGCCCTTCTTATTTTTGATGAAGTGATGACAGGTTTCCGTGTCGACTATTATAGCGGTCAAGGATATTACGGGGTGACACCAGATTTAACGTGCCTTGGAAAAGTCATCGGTGGTGGACTACCAGTCGGGGCATACGGTGGTCGGGCTGATATTATGGAGAAAATTGCACCGAGTGGTCCGATTTATCAAGCCGGTACGTTATCAGGAAATCCGATGGCGATGACAGCTGGCTATGAAACGCTCCGACAACTGACGCCAGAAACGTATGAAGCGTTTAAGAAAAAAGCAAATCGGTTAGCAGAGGGACTAAGTGAAGCGGCAAAAACATACGGTATTCCACATACGATTAACCAAGCTGGCTCGATGATCGGCATGTTCTTTACAAATGAGCGTGTCACAAACTACGAAACGGCAAAAACGTCTAATTTAGACTTATTTGCTCGTTATTATCAAGAAATGGCGAATGAAGGCATTTTCTTACCGCCATCGCAATTTGAAGGCATGTTTTTATCGACTGCGCATACAGATGAAGATATTGAAAAAACAATTGAAGCAGCGCGACGTGCGTTTGCAAAAATTAGCGATTGCCTCTAGGGCATCGCTTTTTTTATGCATACTTCTTTTTTTCTTCTCATAACCATAGTAATGTGAAATGACTTGGACGTTGAAGGAGAGATGAGCATGTTGCGTTTTTCAATTGAAGAAGCGATTGCGTTTCGACGTGAACATCACGTCGATCAACTATTATCGATTTCGCTACAACCGACAATTACAATCGAGGAACAAGAAGATTATGTGTATATTCGTGGTGTGCTACAACTATCCGGAGAATATACAAAACATGAAGAAGATGGAGAAGATGTTGAAACATTTGAACTCGGGCGATACATTGAACAAGTGCGTATGCATGATGAGGAAACGGGTGGATTTTTACATCAATTTCCAATCGACGTAACTGTTCCAAAAGAGCGAGTCGATGATCTTGAACAAGTGTATGTGCTGATCGAATCATTTGATTATGACTTACGGAAAAACGAATTACGTCTTATTGCTGAAGTGGCCATTCACGGTATTCAAATGGATGATGATCGAGAAGACGAAGAAGAGTGGGATGCGTACAACGTAGACGACTTTGAACCGTTTGAAGCTGTTGCCCGTCAAGAAGTATATGAAGAAGAAAAAGAAGAACAAGAAACAATCGTCAATGTACCGACATTTTATATGCTCCATGAAGAACAGGTAGCTGATAATGACGAACATAAAGAAGAACGGATTGATGTTCAAGGAGAGCATGAAGAAGAACAGGTTGATACTCAAAAGGGATATGAAGAAGAACAGGAGAGCAAGCGAGAAGAAACGTCTTTTCAACTTGAATTAAAAGGAAGGGAGACGAATGAAAAGCGAAATGAAAACGCCTTATATTTAACGAAGCTATTCGGTAAAAATGAAGAACAGGCATTTGCACGTTTGAAAATTTGTATCGTCCAACAAGGTGATTCGTTGGACAAGATTGCCGAGCGCTATGATGTATCCGTCCAGCAGTTATTGCGTACAAATCACCTTGAAAGTGGCGCAGATGTACATGAAGGTCAGTTACTATACATTCCAACGCCAAGTAAAGTATAAAAGGGCGGCATGGTGATGAAACAAGCGAGCGTGCAAAAATGGGAAACGATAAATGGAACATACGCGATTAAACGCATCGATTCATTTGCTCATTGGCAGGCGATTGAGCAAGCTTACCGCTTACGCATTCCGCTTGCTATTCCGATTTATGAAGCGAAAAAACGGGGCGGCCAATGGTATTACACAATGCCATGGCTAAAAGAAAAGACGCAACCAGCCTCATCGTTTTTTCACGATTTAGCGCGATGGCATAAACATTCATTAAAAGAAATACAAACGACTGAAGCGGAAATCGACTCTTATTATAAGGAACGAAAAAGCTCACTTGAAAAGGCAAAACAAACATTAACTCATCATATTGAACAATGTGAAAAACAGTGGTATATGTCCCCGTTTCAGTTACAATGTTGCACCCATTTTCTCGATATTATGCGCGCCATCTCGTTTTCTGAACATACGTTAAATGAATGGCGCGAGCGCATGCGTGAAAAAAAGACGGTGCGTATTTGTTATATTCACGGTCGACCATCGTTTCAACACTATGTGGAACGGGATGACGGCACAGCGTATTTTATTAGTTTCGAACGGGCGCGCTGGGCTCCACCATTTCATGATTTACTCTTATTTTTTCGCCAATATTTGTATACGTATCCGTTGACGTGTGATGAAGCGGTACAGTGGCTTGCACAATATGAACAAACATTGGCGCTTGAAGAAGATGAACGGTTATTGTTTTTTCATTTACTTGTTGATCCACATCGGTTTGTTCGTCTCATTCATCGGTACGAACAACAACGTCATGACCGGCAACTGACCGCTGCTTGGCAACGGGCATATTGGCAAATGAAAAATATTGAAGAAAATATGCGTCTGCATTCTCGTGACTTTAGTCATGAGTAAGGACGCTAACCCGGCGCCACTACCTCCATGAAGGGGCGGGAGACGTGTGGGAACGGTTTGAAGAGTGGCTGATGAACGAATATGCCTATGATCCGTGCCGGGACCTTTTGATCATCAACGGCGACGCGGCGTCGTGGATCACAGCCTACCGGGAGTATTTTGGAAAGCGAGCCTGCTTTCAGCTGGATCGATTTCATGTGGAGCGGGAGCTGCGTCAGTGTCTGTCCGACCATCCGCGTTGGCGGGAGGTGCGGAAGAAGCTGGCGAAACAAGACGAAGAGGGGCTTCTGGTGGAGCTGAACAGCGCGGTCGGCACGTTGGAGGACG
Source organism: Anoxybacillus sp. CHMUD (assembly GCF_013096965.1). Classification (NCBI taxonomy): domain Bacteria; kingdom Bacillati; phylum Bacillota; class Bacilli; order Caryophanales; family Anoxybacillaceae; genus Anoxybacillus; species Anoxybacillus sp. CHMUD. The sequence continues at coordinate 1,809 of NZ_SDLG01000037.1, read as the reverse complement.
AAGCGAAAGAGAAGCAGATGGCTGCCATGATCCGTCGGATCGAGTCGATGCCGGGATGCATCCGGGACTATCGGGAGTGGCTGTCGGAGCAAGGGGTGGAGACGACCGGCATGCGTCCGATGGGCCACGCCGAGAGCGTGATGAGCCGGTTTGCGCATCGGGTGAAATCCCGCCGCAGCTGGAAAGACCAAGGGCTTCGGGCGTTTCTGAGGGCGATGGCAGCCCGAATCGACGGGATTTGGCGGAGAAATGGGCAGTTGGTGGAGGAAGAAGAGACCCGAACGGCAGCCTCGGCCTCGACGAAGTCCAAGCGGGTTGAACAGGCCAAACGGAAGGCAGGACGGTTGTGGGCAGATGTGGTGCGTCAGAATCTACCGTGTCTGCAGCGGTCATCCGGGACGCCGATCCATCAAGCGTTGTCGGCGCTTCGGGATTTTGGTTGGGTGTAAAAAAATGGAATACAATATCATCACTTCAAGATGAGGGATGAGAGTCCGAAAGCGCTTACGATATCAATTCCTGAAAATGGTTCGATAACTAGTGATTGACAACACCCGTAGTGAACCGAAAAAATGTTCTCCACAAAGTCTTGACTGACTCTACGATTAGAATTGAAAAATGCCCCAAGTGTTTTTCATCACTTGGGGCATGGACTGAAGTTGCGTTAGCAAATTCGTTCCTTATTTCTTATATTATATTATTTGCTTTTAACCATTCTTCAAATAGCTTACTTCCGACTTCATAAGATAAATCATCTGCATCAACAGTAAAAATCTTGTAACCATATTTTTCATGGAAATCATACTTATCTAATATTTTTTTAACTAATGTAGTATCTTGTTCATTATCTAAAAAAACTACCCATTTATTTTCATTCTGAATTTTATATGCGACTGCTTCTAAATCAACATTGTTCTCATAATATCCTAAATGAAGATGCTGATTTGGATCAAATTTCACGTTTATTCACTCCCTATAATTGATTACCATATGAAGTGATGTTTTTCCATATTAGGAGCTACATGATAATGTAGATAAGGTCCTTTTCCGTCAATATAATGATAATCTAATCTAAAGATAGGCTGTTTAGTTTTTTTGTTACGAACCTGAATAATTCTTCCACCACTTGGTCCATCAATAACATAATTATCTAGATTTTTTAAGGCTTTTTCGATATGGGGCCTAGCTACAGACCAGCCTTTTTCCATTGCCTTTTTTCCTGCTTTACTAGTTAAAGCGCGTAAAGCTGCTGCAACTACAGGTACCCACTGAGCATTTACTTCATCTTGACTTAATTGAGCTTCTGCTTCTTGAATGGCAATAATTTCTTCCATTTCATTAAATACAGAATCACTTGTTAAAAACTCAAATTTTTCATCAAAATTATCAATATTAATATTTTCTAAATTAGTATTATAGTATTCGGATAATTGTTCTATGGTAGCTGGTGCAGCTTGCTCAGCAATTATTTCCACTTCATTATTTTCAAGATTTATAACTTCTTCATAGGTTGGTGTTTGTAACTCTTCTGAAAAAGTATCTTCGCTATTTTCTGTTACTGATATTTCTTTTACTGCTTCTTCTGCATATAAGACGGAAGGACTTACTGCTGTAAATACCATTACAATTGCAATCAAACTAGATAAAAAAACTTTAAAGTTCAAGTTGTCTCGCCTCCTCAACTATATACATGCACCTTAAAACCATGACTTCTGTATGAACACCTTTTTTCATGGCTATACTGCTCCTAAATATTTCTATACAAAAGGAGCGGAATTGGCATGAAACGTTTGAAAATCACAAATGATC
>NZ_SDLG01000036.1:0-6619 GCF_013096965.1 Anoxybacillus sp. CHMUD | reverse complement strand
ATTTTCTTTGCGTAGCTGTTTGTTTTCGTGACGCAAATGTTCATTTTCTTGAACGAGTTGATGAATGAGCTGTTTTTGTTGTTGAACTTTGCCGATTAAGCTCTCAACTGTAAATACAGCTTGTTGTGCCGTCAACATGCGATTCACCTCCTTGTCTATCAATATTCACATCATAGACAAGGAAAGAAGAAAATATTCAGCTCACTTTATGATGTGGCTGAATAGTTACTTTTTGACTTGTCAATTACAACTATCAATTAAAACACGATTGATAGTTAAACAATCTATTAGTTTAGAGTTATTGAAGGTATCGTCTTTGTTAGTGGAATAAAAGATTTTATAATCTTGATAGATATAATGCGAGTTCTCTTATCTTTTCATCAGTTTTTTCCTTTATCTCATCTCGTCTTTTATTAGGCGAATAGAATGTATCTCTTTTTATAATATGGTCAGAAAGATTGAGTAGTCCAATTGCTTTTTTATTAAACTTCCTCGCAACAGCTAGAGTTGTAGCTGTTTCCATATCAACCCCTATATGACCACTTTTAGCCCATTTTTGAACCATTTCACTTGTTTCTACCATGATTGCACCCGTTGTAAAGACGGTTCCGGTTACATAACTATATCCCCTGTCTTCACAAAAGTTAATTGCTGTCTCTATAAGTTCTCTATCAGATTGTACTGTTTGTTGGTCTGGTAGATACCAATGTGAAACACCATCTGCCATTTCAGCAGCGGTTACAATTAAAATATCACCAAACTGTACATCATGAGATAGACCACCAAAGTATCCCGTCTGAATGAAAATATCGGTTCCAAGAGATGCAAATTGATGACATATTACTGCAGCACTTGGACCTCCAAATACATTAGCAAATCCGATTCTTTGATTATTTAATTTCCCTATAATTGAATTCCAATGAGGTGTCCATATATCCTTAACAATCTTATCTTTCCATATCGTTAGGTTTTTTTCATATTCCCAAGCACCATGAATAATAAATGACTTTGGAACATCCTTTTCTTCTATATTAAATGCTTTTAGCCAATCTTTCTTTGTAAATTCACCGTATAATTTCAAGATTATCACTCCCTAGATGGTGCTAGTATAGTTTTATGGACAGCTTTTAGTTAACTCTCTATCATAAAACATAAGAGAGGAAGTGTCCGATATGAAACAAAAAAAGAAATATAACGACGATTTTAAGAAGACAATCGTTGAACTCTATCACACGGGTAGTTCGGTGAGTGCGTTAAGCAGCGAATATGGCGTATCTGAAGTGACAATATACAAATGGATTAAGGCTTTGACCCCAATCAGTGAGGAAACGGGGAGCCTTACGAACAGTGCCTGGCACCGTTTGATGACACCGTTCGCTAATCTCCCAACCGTTCCCGTACTTCCTCCTCTGTCATGTCGAGAATATGGGCAACGTCTGTTATACTCATTCCTTTTTCGACCATTTTTCGAATCGTTTCATTTTTCCCTTCTTCTCGACCTTGTTCTAAGCCTTCTTTCAATCCTTCTTGTCTTCCTTTTTGTCTTCCTTCTTCCCGACTGCCGCGAATGTTTGAGAGTTGATCAAGGAGCCATTTCAGCCGCATTTCGTACGCGTAGCGGTTTTCGGGGTCGACGCTTAAGTTTTGCCATTCTTCTAGCGCTTCTAAAATGTCTTGTTCTGTCATGGCTATTCCCTCCAATTCACGAAACATCTCTTCATCCATTTTTTTCGTTCGTCCATCGACAGCCGACAACATCGTTAGCCATGGCCATTCTGGTGACTGTTTCACTTCTCTCCGATATTTCTTCCATTTTACCATAAATTGTGACAAGTCGAGTACATGAAATTCAAGGTGATGGCTCCAAAGAAACTGTTCTTCGTCTTCACGAATGTGAAAAACGGTATGAAAGCGATCTGTTTCATGTGGGAAAAGGGGATAATTTAAGATGGCGATCATAATCGTTGGGGGGAGGATGTCGTACCGTTCTCCTTTCGATAGTGAAGATGAAAACAACCTTGCCCAGTAATACAATAGCCGTTCGGGCATACCGTATTGTGGGATGATTTGAATTTCAACGTGAATGCGCTCGCCGCGGTTTGTGCGAACGATGACATCTAACCGTCCGGTCTTACCGTCTTCTGTTTCTTTCGTTAGTTCGGTGTTTTCAAACTGTACGTCGATGATGCGATCATCTCCAGTCCGATGTAGCAACGCATTTAAAAACGCCATCGTGATTGACTTTCTACTTGGGTGGCCGAACAGTTGTTTAAACATGAAATCCATTTTTAAATCGAGATATTGCACACAAATCATCCTTTCGTAAAATATAGGGGACAATTTGATTAAAATCGGGAAATAAGGGAAATGCAAAAGTGGAAAATTGAATTTCTCATTACGAACAGTGCCTGGCACCGTTCGCAAATTATCAGCTATTCCGTTTGCACACTTCGCTAAAGTATTAGCAGTACAAGGCAAAATGATGAAAATATCCGCCCAGTCATGTAAAAAGGAATGAGGAACTCTATTTCGTGTATACTCCTTTGGAAAATCGTACATATCCTGATATGCAGGAGCATCAGCGTGCGCCGCCAAAAAATTGACATCAATAAATTTCTGAACGTTCGATGTACAAACTAGTCTAATGTTAGCATCTAGTTTTTCTCTAAAAACTCGTAAATACATAGGTAGTTCAACAACTCCTGAAGAACCTGTAACGCCAACTAATATATTCAAGCTTAACACCTCCTTTACATTACAGTTTCTCTTGGCGTACCTTTTCTTTCATTAATTAATAACGAAGATAAACTAGTAACTATACCCAAAGCACCTGCAATGAAGAAAAGATATTTTATATTGAAATAATCAACACTGACCCCAAAAATAAACTGGGCTACTGGCGTTGAAAGCATTGAAATCGCCATCATAATACTATTAACTCTTCCTAATAAATGAATAGGCACAGAACGTTGAACAAAAGTAGGTATAAGGACTCCTGTAAAACCAGTAATTAAGCCAATTACAAAAACAAAAATTAGAATAATCAAAAAATTTCGGGTGAAACATAGTGCGGCAATACCAGTAGCTTGTAAAAGAAAAGATAAATAAATAATCTTCAATTCAACCCTGTGAATGCTTTTAACCGAAAAGATTAAACCAGTTAACAAACTTCCCATTGACATCGATGAATATATATATCCTAAATACTTAGCATCATCACTAACATTTTTAGCTAAAAAAGGGAACAATACATTAACCCCATTTGCTCCAATATTTACAAAAAACATAGTTATAACCAAATAAAAAATCATTTTTTGTCTATTCAAAAAACTAAAACCAAGTCTTAAATCCGAAAAGTAAGAAGTTTTGTCATTATTATCGTTCATATTTTCAAGATGACTATTTTTAGAGTCAATAAACAAAATTAAAAAAGTTGAAAATACATATAAGATGGAAATGGCTATCAAGGAATGTTCTATTGAGATTGATTCAACCGTCCAAGCGGCGATTAAAGGGCCCAAAATGATCGTTGTTCTTACAACAGTGAAGTATTGACTATTGAGACGACTCAAATATTCAGTAGCGACTAATCTTGGCTTTATTGATTCTGAGGCTGACCAATAAAAAGCATCAATCGCTCCAAACAAAACGGAGACCATTATGAGAATTACAAAAGAGATAGTATGATCCCATAACAGAATAGCCAAAACTAACACAATGATTGCCCTTATCATGTCTGACAACCACAGAAACAACTTTGCCCCTATTCGATCAATAACCGGTCCGCAAAGAAGCCCAGCAATAAATCTCGACAAACCTAGGGAAAATAAAACTGCTCCCATCAAAAAACCTGATTGTAAAACATCAGCAATATACCAAGCTATAACAACACTGTATATGACATCCCCCAAGTTTGAAAGAAACGTTGCTATACAAAATTTTGTAGCGTTCAAAATGATCACCCTTAGAAAGATTGAGACTAGGCATGTAATGCACTTGTGAAACAGAACAAAATCAAAACATAGGATAAGGGGCGGTTTTAATATAACTAAAGATTCATTATATTACAATTATTACAATAATTATTTTATTTGGAAAATACGGTACCGTCAAGAATTTTGTGTAATGTAATGGGGTAGGGTATCTCTGAAATGGATTTAGAATAGAGGGGGGATATTTCCTCCACACATAAGACTGAATATTCAGTCTTATGTGTGGAAAGGGAGAATCCTTTTATTTTGTTTATTTACAGTATTTGGTTAACAATAACGTTCTTCAAACATTCGTTGAAGGGCTTCATGCGCTTCGGCAAATCCTCTTAACTTTCGCCCTGCCCATCTCTCATTAAAATCTTGAACAGTCAAATACACGACTTTTTCAGCGGCTTCTAAACTGCTCAAACTGTTCATCGGCTTTAGGCGTTTCCGAATCTCCTTGATCGTTCGTTCGATGGCATTCGTCGTGTAAATCACACTTCGAATACTGCTTGGATAATCCATAAATGTAAGGAGGACATCCAACTCATTGGCCCAAGATTGGACTTCTCTCGGGTACTTGCTGGACCATTTCGACTCAAACTGTTGAAACATCTGTAACGCTATCTTCTTATTCGGCGCGCGATAAATCAGCTTGAGATCCTCGGCCACTTCGAATTGGTCTTTTTTCCGAACACGACTGAGCGTGTTACGGACTTTGTGCACGACACAACGCTGTACATCGGCTTTCGGATACACCGCCTTAAAGGCTTCCTCCAGCCCCGGAAGACCATCGAATACGCCCAGAAGCACTTTTCCTTGACGCCTCTTTGGTAGAGGTGTTGAAGAATTTCTTGCCATACTATGAAGGAAAACAGAATCGAACAATCGGAAAATCTTTATTGCAACTTATATAGTAAAATGCTTTACACAAAATTTTATACATCATCAAAAAGAGGCTATCGATCTTTTTTCGATAGCCTAAAAACAGTTTAATTTAATCTTTATACCTAGCCGTCAAATCTTTTCTAGTTCGTCTGTATAATATAAGGACTGTGCTTGTAATCACTAAAACAACAGATAAAACTTGAGCCACTTTTAAATTGTCTGTTAGCATTAAACTATCTGTTCTCATCCCTTCAATAAAGAATCTACCAATCGAATACCATATAACATAAGTCAAGAATACTTCTCCACGTTTTAAGTTTAAACGTTGTAATATCAATAAAATCAGAAACCCTATCAAGTCCCATAGAGACTCATACAAAAATGTTGGATGATAATAACTTCCTTCAATGTACATTTGATTAATGATAAAATCAGGAAGATGAAGTCTTTCTAAAAACTCTCTTGAAACGGGTCCTCCATGTGCTTCCTGATTCATAAAGTTTCCCCAACGTCCAATTGCTTGCCCCAGTATAATGCTTGGTGCTGCGATATCTGCCAATTTCCAAAAACTCAAATTCCTTTTCTTTGCAAAAACGACAGTTGTGACAATAGCACCTATTAAAGCCCCGTGAATGGCGATTCCGCCTTTCCATATAGCTATAATCTCATTGGGGTGTTGCGAATAATACGACCAATTAAAGATGACATAATAAATTCTGGCACATATCAAAGCTATAGGGACAGCCCATAATACAAGGTCGGTAAATACCTCTTTTTGTAATCCCCTTTTTACTGCTTCATTAGTAGCAATATACAATCCTAATAAGAGTCCTGTACCAATAATAATTCCGTACCAATGAATACTTAAAGGTCCTAATTCCAGCGCAATTGGATTTAAAGGTTTAATGGTTTCCATTTGCTAAAGTCTCCTTTCTGACCTTTTTTCCATGAATTTTCTTCTAATATAGCAGCTAATATAGCTAGTCTTGATTTCGTTATTTCTGCTGGTATGCCCATCGCTCTAAGACGATTTACGATTTGAAGAACCCGCTTTTCCTTATTCATTTTATTCTAACCTCATTTGGCAGTTTAAAGTTATTTACCGATATCTTGAGTTTAGCAGCTAAATGATTTCATTCTTGTACTTCTTCTGTTAGTGAAGACGTTTCAAAAGTAAAGTTCTTGATTTATATTCTCTTTAATGCTTATGATTGAAACAAATATTGTCCGTGTTTAACGCCACCTCTTGCAAATAGACCCTCATTTCATTTGTAGCTTTTACAATTTGTTAAAATACAGAAGCAGTTTCTGCAATTAGATGGATGCCGATTGCGACTTCTTTCTGTCCTTCCACAATAGAATTAACTGTTTGACTAAGATCATAGACGATTTGATTAAAAACTAAAGAAATTTACTTTGCAGATCTATCAGATTGTTTAGCTAACTTTCGGATTTCCTCTGTAACTTCTGTAACTACGAAAAACCTTTTTCCGTACTCGTCGGCTCTTGCTGCTTCAATTTTTGATTCTTACAGTTTTCATACCATCCTCCTAAACCAACGGTTCTAATAACCAGATAAATATATCTTAATAAATAAATTTGCAGAATTTATGTAGAGGAAATAATAAAAGTAACTATTCAGCCACATCATAAAGTGAGCTGAATATTTTTTGCTTTTCCTGTCCATGATGTGAATATTGATAGACAAGGAGGTGAATCGCATGTTGACGGTACAACAAGCTGTATTTACAGTTGAA
>NZ_SDLG01000035.1:0-7307 GCF_013096965.1 Anoxybacillus sp. CHMUD | reverse complement strand
AAGGCAAGGACGGAAAGCGTATCGCACAAGGAATAAATTATAGATATGTCCAAGTCATTCAGCGATTTGACGGATATGCTTATGGAAAGGGGGTGGCGGAACTTGCGTAAGGTGCAATTCCTCCCCGACTTTCGCTCTCGCTTAGAAGTCGGGGTCTCCTCGCCAAAGATGATGAAATCACATTAGAAAATATGGAAAAGCAAACAAAAGCAAAAATGAAACGTCATTCTGAAGTGATAAATGATGCTATCGAGGAAAATGACCACTCGGAAATGCAATATCATTTAGCAAGATTAGGGAAAGCGCTTGGTTATGATGTATGGATTGCTCAAAATGATCATAAGAGAGAGTGGAATAATCAAAAGTTAGGGGAATTTTCCTTAAAACGCTTAAATTTGCCCAATATCTCTCAGTCAATAAAGGAAACCATTGCTCTCATTGATGTCATTTGGTTGGACAAAAAAGAAAGAATTGTTGGTGCATTTGAGGTTGAAAAAAGTACATCTATCTATTCTGGGATTTTAAGACTCTATGACTTGGCTTTAACTATGAGTGAAAATCAAACTAAGTTTTATTTAGTTGCTCCGGATAAACGCGAGAAAGAAATTAAAGCACAACTTTTAAGGCCGTCCATTCGACATTCAAATGCCTGTCAAATTTCTTACATTTTATTTTCTGAACTCCGATGTGATTGTGATGCGATGTGCAAATTTGGGACTGACATAGGTGTTTTAGACAAAATTTCAAGAAATGTTGGATAAGTATCTAAATGTTTCACTCGGTTGGATAAAAATCAGTTACGTTTCATTGGTTACTGGTCAACAAGAAGCATGAAGCGAAACGACAGTCCACTATGGAGCCGTGTGCGGCGTCGACAAATCAAAACCGTGATGAAAACAATCATCTTTTTTACAGTTAAATGCGTTCATCAGGATTCAGGTGTCACCTAATTTTCTGAATTTCTCCATAGAATCTACATATTTTATTTTTAACATGATCATATAAAGAAAGAAAATTTGTTCACGGAGGGGAATTTATGAAGGGGAATAAACATATTTCTAGCACCCATAACAAAAATCATCACCATGACCACCATCATCATGATCATGGTCATCATCACGCTCACCATCAAGAGAAACATTCATGTCATCACGAATCCAACACTTTCAGTTCTAGCTCGATACACTCGGATACCTCACATCAAACAGAAGAGAGAGAAAAACACGAAGATGATGAACAATTGTATCGAAAACTAATGAAAAAATGGTGGTTTGCCGGAATATTGTCGGTTCCTATTATATTGGTATCTTATCCAGATTTTTTTCCAATCATAAGAAATTTGTTGCCTATGGGAAGCAGTCAACTCTGGTTTAGCAGACTGCTCATGGCAGTAGTAGCCTTAATTGTGATGATTTATAGCGGAAGCCAGTTTTTCATTGGGGCATGGGAAGGATTAAAACAACGTTCAGCCAATATGCATACACTGATTGCCATCGGGATCAGTGCGGCATGGATTTATTCGGTTGTCGCCTTGCTTTGGCCGGACTTATTTCCAGATCCATCGATGGCGGAAGTGTATTACGATGTTTCAACGGTTGTCACGGCGTTAGTTGTATTAGGAATGGCGATGGAAGAAAAAGCGAAGGGCAAATCATCTGAAGCGATTAGAAGACTCATTGGTTTACAACCTAAGACGGCTCGGGTGTTAAGAGAAGGAGTCGAAACAGAAATTCCTATATCGCAAATTCAGATCGGGGATATCGTTGTTGTACGGCCCGGTGAAAAGATACCAGTGGACGGGATAATTCTTGACGGAAGTTCAACTGTTGATGAATCGATGTTGACCGGCGAATCGTTGCCTGTACAGAAAGTTCAAGGAGACGAAGTATTTGGCGGCACGATGAATAAAACAGGGAGCTTTACATTTCAGGTGACAAAGTCACCGGATGATACCGCATTATCTAATATCATCAACATGGTGAAGCAAGCTCAAGCCTCCCGTATCCCTGTTCAACGAATTGTTGATAAAGTTTCTGAGATTTTTACTCCGAGTGTAATCATTTTAGCTATCATTGGGTACTTAATTTGGTTTAATTTCGGTCCTTCACCTTCAAGTATGTATGCTCTAATTGTTTTAGTGACGACGCTCATTATTGCCTGTCCTTGTGCATTAGGAATGGCCACTCCTATGTCTTTAACAACCGGGATAGGCAAAGGAGCGGAAAACGGGATTCTCATCCGTTCCGGCGAAGCGCTGCAAATCGCCCAGAAATTAACGACCATCGTTTTAGATAAGACGGGGACGATCACCATGGGCAAACCTTCATTAACCGATGTGATCGCCGTTGGTTCCCTCAAAGAAAAAGAATTAATTTATTTCGCAGCAACGCTCGAACAAGGATCGGAACATCCGTTAGCAGGCGCAATACTTGAAGCAGCTAAAGAGAAAAATATATTGCTGGGAAAAACCGAGAATTTTGAAGCTATACCGGGGCATGGCGTGCAAGGATGGATTGATGGCCACCATGTTCTATTCGGAAACTTAAAACTCATGAAGAAAGGCAACATTGCAACAGAAGCCTATATACAACATGCCGAAAGATTGGCGGACGAAGGAAAAACACCTATGTTTTTGGCGGTTGATGGAAAACCGGAAGGAGTCATCTCCGTAGCGGATGCGGTGAAACAAGATTCTTTAGAGGCAATTACGGCAATGAAAAACATCGGATTAGAGGTGATCATGGTTACGGGGGATAATGAGCGAACGGCGCGTGCAATCGCGAAAAAAGTAGGGATTACCAATGTCATCTCCGATGTGCTTCCGCAGAATAAAGCAGAAATTGTCCGGAAACTGCAAGCAGATGGAAAAAAAGTAGCGATGGTGGGAGACGGAATCAATGATGCCCCGGCACTTACGCAGGCAGATATTGGAATGGCAATCGGAACCGGTACGGATGTAGCGATTGAAGCGAGTGATATTACCCTTGTTAAAGGAAGTTTAAAATCGGTAGTGCAGGCGATTCAAATTAGTCGGGCAACGATGAGAAATGTATATCAAAATTTAATTGGTGCGTTCATTTATAATGTACTAGGCATCCCAATCGCTCTTGGTGTGCTCTATCCATTGACCGGTTCATTATTGTCTCCGCTTGTAGCCGCAGCGGCAATGGCGTTTAGCTCTGTTACAGTTGTGGCAAACGCCAATCGCCTGAAACGTTTTAAACCAAAGGAGGTATGATTGATGGATATGACTCAAATAATCGTTAATGTGAGTGGGCTGCTCCTTATTGTTTTCGTTGCTTGGTTTTTCTGGGGGCCTAAAAAGGGCGGATACAAAGCTACCTTCACCCCATCTGGATATCAAGAAGCAGAAATAATCGTCAAAGGTGGCTATACTCCACACATTGTTATAGTAAAAAAAGGAAAGCCGGTGAAGTTTCAATTTATTCGCAAAGAGGAAAACTCTTGTTCGGAAATGGTTGTATTTCCTGAATTCAATAAAAGTGCGGCTCTCCCTGTTGGGGAAAAGGTGACGGTTGAATTTCTGCCAAAAGAAAGCGGAGAATATTCGTTTCAATGTCAAATGGGGATGTATCGCGGGAAAGTAGTTGTTCAGGATTAAAAGATGACATAGTGGTTTTTTCACAAAAGCTGTAAACTAAGCGGAAGAGGAGAGAGACGGAATGAATTGGGCTAATCTTTTAATATTGTTACTATGTCCTTTAATGATGCTATTTTGTATGAGAGGACATAAGCATCATAAACATCATGATCATCATTCTTCTGATCATCATTCCATCAAGGAATTACAGGATCAGATTACAAAATTACAGACAGACAATGAACGATTAAAGGAACAATTAAAAAGTAGATGAGTGGTGAGAAGTGTGTACTAAAAGTGCTCGCTTTTAGTACACACTTGGCTTTTATGTTATATTATTATTAAGTTTTACATACAACTAAGTGGAATAGCATACAAAAATATGTTGGAGAAAGGTGGTTGATGAAAGTGTTTCATTATACGGTTGAAGTACAAAAGGAAATGAATGAAACGATGGAAATATTGGAGGAGAGTTTAAAAAGAGAAGGATTCGGAGTTTTGTGGAAATTTAGCGTCACGGAAAAGCTTCAAGAAAAAGGATTCGATTTTCAAACACCGTTTGTGATTTTGGAAGTATGCAATCCTCAAGAGGCAGCGCGTGTACTTTCTGAAAATTTATTGGCAGGTTATTTTTTGCCATGCAAAATCGTGGTGTATAAAGAAAATGAAACGACAAAAATTGGGATGCCAAAACCAACCATGTTGATCAGCATGATGAATAATGAACAATTGGAACACTTAGCCGAGAATATTGAAAAAAGATTGATATCCTGCATCAATGAGTGTAAATAAAATAAAGTGAAAATCACATTGTTTTTTGATAAAAAACCTTTTATTATGGAATTTGGGAAAAGTTTAAAAGTAATAACAAATGGGGATAAATACAATAAAGAAAAGATTCTTTCAAGGAGGATTACACATGATCAGTAAATTACTTAGGGGAGCGCTAGTAGCTGTGCTATCTGTCTTTATCATTACCGGATGTAACAATCAAAACAATGACCATAATCAGATGGATCATGATTCGAAAGAAATGGATCATGCAAATATGGATATGTCCTCCAATGATAAAGACAAAGATAACAAAACAAATGAAATGGAGTTCGCGAAGCCACCGAGTTCTTTCAACCGTTTAGCAAGCCAAAACATCATGATAACAGCGACGAAAAACGTTACTCGTATCAACACGGATGATCCTATTGAGTTATCCGTCATGGTTTCACAAACGGTTTGGCCTGCCACCCATAAAGAAAACCAGCCCGGCGGAATTATTTTAGTGCCCGTTGAAAGTTGGCAAATCGCATTGGCAAGTGTAGACTTAATTCATCATCCGAACAACGGCCCTGTTTTATTTACAAAAGATCAAAAAATACCAGATGCCGTCTTAAAGGAAATAAACCGCCTTCAGCCTTTAGGCACAGCTGACGGTACGCAAATTATGGTGATGGGAAATCTTAGGAAAAGTGAACTAGATAAATTAAAGAATTTTAAGCTGAAACAAATTAGTGAAACAGATCCGGCTGCGTTTGCGAAAGAAATTGACCGATTTTACAGCGACATTGCCGGTAAGACTCCACAAAGTGTGATTATTGGTTCTTTGGAAGATAAGGCAAAATTGTACACTCTTATAGCTGCCAATTGGATTGCCCACATGGAAGAACCGTTACTGTACGTCTCTTCGAATGAAATTCCACAGCCAACAAAAGAGGCGTTACAGCAAAGAAAAGGAAAAGCAAATATATATCTTTTAGGTCCCGAATCAGTAATCTCTAAAGAAGTGGAAAACGAACTAAAATCATTTGGCACTGTTGTCCGAATCGCAGGCGATACACCGGTGCAACAATCCGTTTCTTTTGCTACCTACAAAGATGAAAAAACGAAGTTTGGTTGGGGGCTAAATAATCCGGGGCATGGCGTATCATTTATTTCAACGAAAACCCCTGAATTAGCGATTGCAGCTGCACCGTTTTCCCATCTAGGAAAGCACGCACCTTTAATATGGCTAGAGAATGGAGCATTAACGACGGATGTATATGAATTTTTAGCTCGTTTAAAACCAACTTTTACTGTTGAGCCAACAGAGGGACCGTATAACCATGCATTTTTATCTGGCACATTCCGCTCCATCCCTTATCAAACGCAAGGAATTATTGACGAAAAGCTCGAAATTGTTCCGGCAACCGGAGAAGGACATGCAGGGCATTAGAAGCACGTAAATCTATATACGCAAAACAGCTTGCAAGCCGAGCAAGCTGTTTTTTTTATTTTTGAAACTTGTGGTGTTAATATGATGATGCAAACATATGGCATTCAACTAACATCAAAGGTTCTTGAATTATTCGCATATCATCACATACAACTTCTACAAGCTAATTTGTAATGATTCATGTTGTTTAAGAAACATGTAAGCAACAAAGTATGATTATGATGACAGAGCCATTAGGCCATTAGAAATTCTAATCGATTTTTGAAAATATCTAATTACTAATGATAATTCGTGACAAAAATTTGTAAATGTTTATGAACACTTTCTCCATACTTTTCCTTTATTCTAAAACCAGAAAAGGATGGAGGTGTTGAAAAAATGAAAAAATTTATTTCAGGTTTGTTCGTCCTTGTTTCAGCTTTTGTATTAGCTACAGCTGTTTTTGCAGCAAATAAAAATGATAATAATGATTGGAAAGAAATGTTGCCAATGATGAAACAAATGCATCCAAATTTATCAGAGGAACAATTACAAAAAATGTATGAACAGTGTCGAAATACTAAAAATATGGATCAAATGATGGAACATATGATGAATAATAGCAAAACGAATCAACAAATGATGAAACAAGGATATATGATGTAAAGATCAGTTATTGAAACACTGTAGGCTTAAAACTACAGTGTTTTTTTCGTCCGCCTATTGTTGTATGATATTTGCAAGGCAATATTCGTGTGTATTTTTCACTGTAAAATCCATCGATTCTGCAAATTTATGTTGTAAAATAAAAAGCGCTCTACATAAAAGCAATAATGAGCTCTTATAAGGAAGGGACAAAAGTGCGAAAAATTTCGTTTAAGTTAGGGCTATTATTTTTTGTCTTTGTGTTAGGAATCGAAACGGTTTTATTTGCGTCGTTATATGTGACACTCGTTAACGCTAGAATTAATGAAGAATTTGAGCAGCTGTTAGCGAGAGGGAACAATCACCGTGATGTATTGGAAAAAAGCTATCACCCTTCTACGTTAGAACATGTCGTCATGATGGAGTCTGAAGCGGAGACGGATGTTGTCATTACAGATTCAAAAGGGAATATTTTGTATTTTTCCGATCACATTTTGCCGTTTGCCAAAAAAATCATTCTGTATGCCGATGTCCGCCACATTCCACATAGCGGAATGGTCGTGCAAAGCAACTGGAAAAATGAATCGTATATCGCCACCGCCAGCCCGATTCGGATGGACGGCAAAACAAAAGGATATGTCTATATGTTTCAGCGGACGGCTTCCATTCAAACTATGATTGCGAAATTAAAACACCATTTTCTCGTTGTCGGCATTCTTTCCGTCTTTTTGACGATTTTGACGATTTTTTTCTTATCAAGAGCCATTACGATTCCGCTCATTCGTATGAAGCGAGCGACTGAAAAGCTAAGCAAGGGCGATTTCTCCGTTCGTCTGCAAGTAAAAGGAAAAGACGAGCTAGCACAGCTAGGTAAAG